>JAYTEB010000093.1:0-1758 GCA_043735605.1 Candidatus Lloydbacteria bacterium
AACGAATGTGTGCTCCCAGCCGGAGTCGCCCACGCGCTTTAGATACGCCCTTGCTGCCTCTCCCTTCCCCGATAGAATCCCCTCCCCGCCCGCAAAAAAATTCGTGGGTCGGGGATCCTTCCGTATTGCGACGACGTCCTCATTGTTGCGGGCGGGGAGGGGATTCTATCGGGGAAGGGAGAGGCAGCAAGGGCGTATCTAAAGCGCGTGGGCGACTCCGGCTGGGAGCACACATTCGTTGACGACTTGCCGGAAAATATCGACGAAGTAAAGCGTATAAACCCACACATACGCTGCGTACGCATTGACCGCGTCCCATCGAAGGATGGAGTACACACAGAACACCTGAAGCCCGACATGGTTGTCACCAGTTTGTCAGAGCTCGCCTCGTTGCTCTAGGAGTTTGGGTAACAAAAAACCCCATGCTTGCGGACACGGGGTTTTTTGCTTTGCCCAAAAAGAAGCGCGTACTATTTATTGTACTTTCTTATAAGTGCCTGCAACTCTTTTAGTTGCGTCTCCTTATCTTTCTGCATCTTTTTCCAAAACGTGACTGCATCCGAGTGCCCTTTGGCATCTTTGATGTAGTCCCGCTTGATACGCCAGAGGCTTTTATGCTCCTGAACGTACTGCTTCATCAAATTGTAGACGTGATTGTCTTGCATGACTAAGCGTTATGGCTAATGCGTAAAGTATACCACTCCGTAATAAAAAAAGCGCAACCTTGTGGGCTACACTTGTGGATACCTCGGACTCAAGCTCTTGTTGTGAAGAGGTCGAGCGTGTGTGTATCTCGGAAATACTCTTTCGCTATTTTACGCGCTTTTCGCAGTGTATCAATTTGGATCTCTTTTTGGGGAACCTCCTCGGTGCCGAGGACAACCATCATACATACAGATGCTCTCTTTCCGCGAACAAAAAGTGCGTCGTACTTCCCGCTGATTCTCATGGTGAGCTTCTCCCCCAGTTTGTGTACAACCTGAATTTCATTTGGAGGGGCAACGCGGGGTTCCATTTGTGCAAAGATTTCCTCAGCATAGGCCCTTCCTTCAGCAAGCATATCGGAAGAAGGGCTTCCCGAGTGGGCACTGCAGCGCACCTGTCCGTTCTGAGAGACGTAGGTGACCTCATCGCTCGTCGAACCACATTTTAATATGACACGCGCAGTGCTCTTTTGGATGACCGCAAAAGTGAGCTTTTGTGTCGGCCTTGCCAGAGGATCCTTGTCAGCATGTTTCTTGCTCGCCCGCCGAGGGCGTTTTGCGAGAATGGCGCCAATCGCTTGCTTGAGGGGGTAACGTGCGTCTCCTGCGACATCATACTTGTCCATCAGACTCATAAAAGCATGGTTGAAAGGCTCGTCTGCACCTTTCCATTCTCGATAGGTCGTGCGCAAGAGGAGCATGACCCTGTCCGCAAGGACGTGGTTGTCCGGAAGTTTCGGCATAAATACCCCATGGTTGTTGAAAGTAGTCTAAGTAAACAATAGCAACAATATTACTACTTGTCAAACTTGGTCGCCATCTGTATAATGCTCCCGTATGGCTAAAGACTATTATGAAATATTGGGGGTTTCTAAAACCGCATCAAAGGATGAGGTGAAAAAAGCTTTTCACAAACTTGCACACAAATATCACCCCGACAAGGCGGGCGGCAACGAGGCGAAGTTCAAAGAAATGAACGAGGCGTATCAAGTGCTCTCCGACGAAAAAAAACGCGCACAGTACGATGCATACGGCAGCTCTGCCTTCGATGGTG
>JAYTEB010000094.1:0-1743 GCA_043735605.1 Candidatus Lloydbacteria bacterium
GTGTCGGTACTCTGCGTGATTGATCCCGTTGTGCACCACCGTCACCCGCTCGGGGGGTATGTCATAGTGTGTGACAATAACATTCTTTGTGTGTTGGGATACAGCGACAATGCAGTCGGCGGCATGCAACCCACGACGCTCTTCCTCGTAAATATATTGATTGGGGTTACCAGCAGTACGATCGAATTCGGTCGCATGCACGTGCACAATGAGGGGCTTCCCCGATACGCGCTTCGCCTCGATGCCCGCGCGAAATGAAAGCCAGTCATGTGCATGAATGACGTCGTGTGGCTCTTCGCTCGCAATGAGGCGGGCCTGCAAACCATAGCGACGCACTTCGTCAAAAAGATTGAGGCCGTACAGGTGGTTCTCGGGGGTTTTCAAAAGATACTCGTCGTAGCGCTCGGTCGTGATGTAGGGGTGGATCAGCGATGTGACGCTGCGTAATTTAATGTTGCGAATATTAGCAAATACAATCTTGAGAAAGTCGTGATCGAGCCCACCAAGCTTTTTGGGAAGGACAAATGTGACGGAAACATCCGAACGAGCAAGACTTTTGGTTAAACCGTAACACGCTACACCAAGACCACCACTATTATGTGGCGGGAACTCCCATCCAAACATGAGTACGCGTATGTTCTTCATAAAAAAAACTCAAACAAAATAGACCAGCGAGAAAAAGCGTTCAAGTGAGTGGTAAAGCACCCAGAAAAAGAACGCAATCATTATAGCACAGAGGCACCCCAACCGAGGGGTGCCTCTGTGCACATGTTTTATTTTTTATAAAGCCTTGAATGTCACAATGACCACTTTTTCTGGTGAAAATGGAGGTAAATCAGTCAGGCGATTGAATTCCCCATCACCGTTGTCGGGAAGTATAGCTACATAATATGTCGAGCCAGAAAGCGTCCCCTCGGGGCGGAGTAGCTCGATTGTGGCGCCTGTTTCACCTAATTTTACTTTTGCAGCGCCAAGAATAGAACCTGGTCCACCCGCCTTCTCTTCATATACTGCAACCCAAGAAATGGCCTCAACAGAAATAGCGCTTACAGACACACTGCGCGATGCCACCTGATCAGGCACAGAGAGCCCGACACGCGCATTTGCGGGAACTGAAGGAGGTAGGGGGAATTGCTTTGCGGGTGAAAGCACCTCTGGCTTCTTTGTCATGTCTTCTACTGTGGGAGATTCGGTACCAAGCGGGGTCGAATCGAGACTTCCGTTCCTCTCATTGCTCCCACTAAAGACTTTAACGAGCCCGAAGCCAATAAGCGCGCCAATAACGAGCATGAGTGTGAGTTGTTGTGTGTGTTTGGTCATATGGATATAGGGTAGCAAAAAAAAGTACCACGAGTCAAAAACACACACCAACGCGCAAAATATCCGAAAAAAGTCAAAACCTTTATCCCTTGATGTACAGCTCGAAGTTATCGAGGTTCTCGTTTGGGCCCGCTTCTATCAAATTGAGTGTCACAGGATTGCCGTTGAGGGTCGCGGTAATCGTGGCTGATTTTTCTGCCTTGGCCGACACCTTGAAGCGCGCAGGGGTAATGACCTCGGCACAAATATCCCCCGCCTTAATCGAGGACGAGAGTGTGATCAGGACAGACTTTTTGTCACCCGAGGTGAGCGCACTCGACTCAAGGATGTGACAGGGCGTTGGTAGTGGGATCTCCCCTGCGACGATGTGCGCGCCGTCGAGAAATGCATGTTTTGCTGTGACAGTGGCGCGAGTGGGTACGT
>JAYTEB010000095.1:0-4163 GCA_043735605.1 Candidatus Lloydbacteria bacterium
ACGAAACCTATCGCATCAGGCACGGAGGTAGTCGCGGTGTTTGCGCCAAATATTTTTGCAATACGCGGTTGGTTTTTTTCGACGGCAGTCACCACGAGATCGTCTTCTTTTGCGTAGATGGTGACCTCTTTGGTGACGGTCGTCACAGGGGTGGCCTTCTCTGGGGTAGAGGTGCCCGTGACCACGCGCTCGATAGTACGCTCTACGACACGGTTCACCGTCTGCGTGAGTGTCTGCGGTGCCTCCTCGAGCATGGCCACCGTCATGATGCCTGTGGCAGTAGACACCACAAATGAAACGAGCATGGTGAGGAGCACAATTTGTCGGTTGTTCATTTCTTCCATATCAATACATCATAACATGTGTCTCTGTAAACAAAAATGTGTCGAAAAATATGTTACGCGATACGTGCTTCTGCCACAGACCAGTCGATTGCATTCATAAATGAGGCGATGTAGTCGGCGCGCTTGATGCCGTAGTCGGTGATGTATGCATGCTCGAAAACGTCCATGACCAGAATGGGCTTTGCGCCTGCAAGATGCCCACCGTCATGTTCGTTTACCCACGTATTGAAGACCATTTGTTTTTCAGGGTCGTAGGAGAGTATCGCCCAACCAATGCCACGCATGGCGCCCACGGCAATAAAATCTTTCTGCCAATTCTCGACGGAGCCCCACACATGCGTGAGGACTTTCTCGAGCTCACTCCCCACCGTGAGTGCTTGCCCGCCATTTTTCATGTTGCCAAAATAGAGTTCGTGGAGGCGCATACCATCCCACTCCCAGCCAAAACGACGGGTAAGTTCATTAAATTCTGGGGTACCCGCTGCATGCTTGCCACTCCTCAGTGTCTCGATGAGTGTGTTGGTATTTTTCACATAGCCCTCGTAGAGTGTGAAATGATTCTTGAGCAGTGTGTCGCTGAATCCTTGGGTGCCAATAAGTGCGCTAAAATCTTTTGCAGTGTACATATATTTTTGGTTGTTATTTTATAGTATAGAGATAAATCATTCTCCGCCCTCCTCCCATACCACACGGTCAGGGGTATGCTTACCCCGCGTAAGTATGGCGTGGTTGGCATACATGAATGGAATGTTCACCACGCCAATGACCCACTTTACCACTATTTGCCCCGTAACCACACCGAGGAGAAGTGCGGGTGGGGCGCCCCAGAATGCAATAGTGACAAAAATGATGCTGTCTATTGCGAGTGCGGGGAGCGTCGAAAATACATTACGAATCCATAAATGGCGGTCATGTGTGAGCTTTTTGAACCATGCATACAGATACGCATCCACATTTTCAGAGACGAGAAATGCAAGCCATGATGCAATGGTGATCTGTGGCAAAACCATGAAGAGGGTGTCGAAACGCTCTCCCTGTGCGCTCCACAGTGGGTCTGCCTCGAACTGCATGCCGAGCCATATGAAAAATGCCATCGCGAGCTGCGCCACAAAAGCTATGAAGATCATGCGTTGCGTCTCCTTCCGCCCAAAACGCTCGTTGACAATGTCGGTGAGGAGAAATGTCACCGAAAATACGATCACTCCCGCGGGGCCCGTGAAAGAACCTATCCCGAGGTGAAACACCGCCATTTTTGTCGCGAGTATTTGCGCAGTGAGCACGAACGCCACATACAGACCAACGAGGAGGTCGGAGCGCTCAAAACGGCGCGCATAGAGGCTTCCCAAGAGTGTGAAGCTCGTAACGCCGATGGCCCATGCTATCAATAATCCCCATGTCATAAGTAAGACTTACGCAAACGGCGAACTTCATCGTGATGGAGCCTCTGCAACTCGGTCGACATATATGAATATGTCTTCCTCGTCGCCTTCTCCATGCCTCGAATTTCATTCATTTGCATAAGTCTTACTATTGTACGACAACTATACAATCGCAACAATCATATTTTTTTGAATTTCCTTGATGGCACTAACGAGGGCGGCGATGTGTTCTTTTGTGGTGGTGCGCCCGAAGGAGAGGCGGATACCGCTCGTATCGCTCTGGTGTCCCGCATTTCGTAGCGCAGCTAGGACGTGTGAGGTTTCCGCATCCGCTTCGTTGCATGCGCTCTTTGTGGAGACCGCAAAACCTTTCGCGTCGAGCGCGATGGCGAGGAACTCGTGCGAGATATTTGGGAGAGAAAAATTTATGATATTTGGGAGGTTGTGCTCCCCCACCCCGTTCAATACGAGACCCTCGATTTTTAAAAGTGCAGTGCGCGCCTCGTTCTGTATTTCTGTGAGGCGGGCGACTTCTCCTTCTTGCATCTCTTTTGCAATCGTCAGCGCGATGGCAAACCCTGCGATGAGGGGCACGTTCTCTGTGCCCGCACGCATTCCCCGCTCGTGACCACCGCCGACAACAATGGGGAGGAGCGGGATGGCTCTTTTTTTGGCGAGTAAGGCAACTCCTTTGGGACCATAAATTTTCGCTGCATTTATCGTCATCATGTCGACGCCGAGCTGGAGCATGTTGAGCGGCAGATAGTTTGTCGCTTGGCAGGCGTCGGTGTGCAAGAGTGGGTAGTGGTCTTCCGTAGTGGGCGCCACGTCACGCGCCACTTTGCGCACTTCTTTTTTCCAGCGGCGAATTAAACGTGCGATTTCGCTTATCGGCTGAATGACGCCTATTTCATTGTTGGCATACCCGATAGATACGAGCACGGTATCGAGCGTGAGTGCAGCCTCAATTGCCGCAACATCGACTTGACCAGTAGGGTCGACGGGGATGAAGGTCGTGACCACGCGCTCTTTTTCAAGCATACGCACTGCGGCAAGTACTGCGTCGTGCTCTATGGTACTGGTGATGATGTGCGGGGTCTGATCTGGATGAGCCTCCCTCCATGCGCGCACTACTCCCATGATTGCAAGATTGCACGACTCCGTAGCACTTCCCGTGAAAATAATCTCGTCAGTGTGCACCCCGAGCACGGCGGCGACGCTTGCGCGAGATGTTTCGAGCACATGCGATGCGAGCACCCCCTCTTGGTGCATGGATGATGGGTTTCCGAACGTGTCTTGTGTGTGGCGAGCAATCGTCTCACGCACCTCCTCATTAATAGGCGTTGCAGCGGCGTGATCGAGATAAATACGATTCATAAGAAGAGTGTATCTTTTCCAGTTCATTTGACAAGCAAGGCTGTCCGTGCGAGTTTTAATTTGGAGATTTGTATAACTGAAGGGATACACATGGGACCAATCGTCTTGGATGCAAGTGTGGGTGCGCGAATCGCGCTCATGGTGCCGACCAACCACCTTAATGGTGGGCTCAAAATGGAAATGGATTACACCATCTATGGCACTGGCTACGCCAACAACTGCACTACGGTCACGATAACACCTTGGTACCAAAACCAAGACGAGCCGGCAAAAAGTGTCGCCTTTGCCCCGACGGGCGAAGTCGTCACAGAGATGAAGAAGGCAATCGACTACTTTGCCTACGTAAGGCTCCACCTCCAGCACGAAAAAACTCACCCCGCTTCATTTGGCGAGTGGGTCGCAAGAGGCCAAGTAGACTAAAGAGACCGAGGACGGCAATGCCGTCTTTTTTGTTTTCTATTTTTTTGCAAATTCGGGAAGCTGGGTTATCATGGAACAAATGACTCCCACACTCATCACCGTCGGCATCTTGGGTGCCGCCATCGTCCTCCTCGTCATCTGGCTTATTCTCCTTGAGCGACGCATCGGGCGGCTTGCAGCGGGCAGTGACACACGCTCACTGGAGGACACCATCAACAAAAACCAGACTGACCTTGAGCAACTATTCCTCTTTCGCAAAGAGGTGGAGGGCGAGCTCGCGCGCCTCGACCAGCGCATCATGAAAAAACTCCATGGGGTCAAAACACTCCGCTTCAACCCATTCTCGGGTACGGGCTCTGGTGGAAACCAGAGCTTTGCCACCGCACTCCTCGACGAAGAAGGCAGTGGGGTTGTGCTCTCGACTCTCTATGCACGCGACAAAATGAGTATCTTTGCAAAACCCATCAAAAATCGTACATCAGAATTTGAATTAACTGACGAAGAGAAGGAGGTGCTGAAATAGTTTGCGGTTGAGCCATGATGAAGCGTTTCATAGTCAACACCTTTGCATCACTTCCTGTGGTGTTTGGTAATTAATCCCCATGTGGAGTCGTTCCGTATTATAGAATGGCAAATATTTCTT
>JAYTEB010000096.1:0-4159 GCA_043735605.1 Candidatus Lloydbacteria bacterium
GACCACCAACGAAAGAATGCCTACGGCTACGCGCGCGGTGAAGCTGCCACCGTGGTCGAAGAGACAAACCTTAGGCCGGAAATTTTTTATTCTGTTATCGAGTCAATCATGTCCAATAAGGCCGTGCAGGAACGCATGATTGCTGGCACAAAGTCTTTCGTCAAGCCTGATGCTGCGCAAAAAATCGCCCAAGCATTGCTCGCCATTGCAACCGCACACAACTAGTACCACCATGACTGAAGCACTACCCACATCAAAAGTCGTTACGCGCTTTGCGCCAAGCCCAACGGGCTTACTTCATGCGGGCGTATACCGCACGGCAATATTTGCCTACCTTTATGCCCGAAAGCATAAGGGGACTTTTGTTCTCCGCATAGAAGACACCGACAAGGGGCGTTCAAAAAAAGAGTTTGAAGATAACGCCCTCGATAGTCTCCAGTGGCTCGGACTTGAATACGACATTTTTGTTCGACAGTCGGAAAATGTTGCCCGCCACAAAGCGGTGCTGGAGAAACTTATTCTAGACGGACATGCATATATCTCCAAAGAGGAAGCGAAGGATGGTTCTGGGGTCATCAAGGAGCTTGTTCGTTTTAAAAACTCCAACACAGAAGTGGCTTTTGTTGACGAAATAAAGGGCACTGTCACAATGAACACGACCGACCTCGGCGATTTTGTGATTGCAAAAAATGTCAACGAACCACTATTCCACCTTGCAGTGGTTGTTGATGATTTTGATGAAGGAGTAACTCACGTTATACGTGGAGAAGATCATGTCTCAAACACTCCAAGGCAAATACTCATCCAGCGTGCCATCGGTGCCCCAACCCCCGTGTATGCACATCTGCCACTCGTGCTCGGTGTCGATAAGCAGAAGCTTTCAAAACGACGAGGTGCAATCGCGCTTACTGCATATCGTGAAGCGGGGTACCTTCCCGAGGCGATGCTCAACATGGTGGCAATGGTTGGATGGAACCCCGGGACAGAGAAGGAGCTCTTTACAAAAGAAGAGCTTGTCGACACTTTTCTGCTTTCCCGTGTGCAAAAATCTGCTGCAGTATTTAACCCCGAGAAACTCGACTGGATGAATAAAGAATACATAAAGCAGATGCGGGAGGAAAAGCGTCTACAAATGCTCGACTCCTTTATGCCAACAGACATCACCACAATTCCAGGATACAAAGAAAAGCGTGCCCTACTTGCCCCCATACTCCTTGAGCGCATCTCGCATTTTGGGGAGCTCACCGCACTTGCCCTGGAGGGTGAGTTCAAATATTATTTTTCACCACCAGCGTACCCCAAAGAAAAACTTTTTTGGAAAGGGGAGCAAGATGAAGCAGTGCTTCTCCGGCGGCTCTCTACCACAAGGGAGTTGCTTAGTGCGCTTCCAGATGCGCACTTTACCGCCCAAGGAGCGAAGGAGGCACTCTGGGCCTACGCGGAAAAAGAGGGGAGGGGACAAGTCCTTTGGCCCTTACGCTATGCACTATCAGGGCGCGACAAGTCCCCCGACCCATTCACACTTCTGGGAATACTAGGGAAAGGGGAGGCACTTTCGCGCCTTGATGCAGCAATCGCGATGCATCATGCCTAATAAAAATAGACATTTTTTTTTGTGCGCAGTATTACTTGGCATATTCCTCGGGACTGCCTCGCCCTTGGTGTTTTTAGACGTTGCAGAGGCACAAACATCTCGCATTGAAGAGTTGCAGCAAAGTATTTCTGCTCGTGAAAACGACATCAAGCAGCTTGAGGAAGAAATTGCCGACTACAAAAATCGCATCAACAACGTTGCTGGACAAAAAAAGACACTTCAGGGAGCCGTTGCTGCGATCGACCTTTCTCGTGCAAAACTAGGAAAAGACATTCTCCTTACGCAAAAAAAAATAGCCCGCGCAAACGCTGCCATCAACGCCCTCAACAGTAACATCACCGAGAAACAATACCGTATTGAAAAAAACAAGAAAATAATTGCCGAGATTATTCACCGCATCGACCAAAGTGACTCTGATACACTGCTTGAGGTGCTTCTCGCAAATAGCAGTATTTCTACTTTTCTCGAAGATATTGACGACCTCTCTCGGCTTCAAGGCTCGATACAAGACAGTATTAAAAGTCTCGAACGCCTCAAGCTTGAGCTTGGTGCCTCAAGAACTTCATTCCAAGGAGAGCGAAAGGAGCTCAGCGGGCTTAATGCACAACTTTCTGACCAAAAATCCATTGCAGACCAAGAGCGCATGCGACAAGGGCAACTCCTTTCCGTGACAAAAAATCAAGAGTCAAATTATAAAAAAATTCTTGCTGAGCGAGAAACTCGCAAGCAACAATTTGAGCGCGAGGTCGGAGACTTCGAAGCGCAGTTGCGCGCAGAGATCGACCCGACGAGCTTCCCACCCCCTGGGACAAAAGTGTTTTCACATCCAATTGCTGACCACTATGTAACGCAAAAATTTGGTAAAACTATTGATGCGCGACGGCTTTATGTGTCGGGTACACACAATGGGACAGACTTTCGAGCAGCCCCCGGGACCATCATCATGGCTGCAGGTGCGGGCGAGGTCACCGCCACTGGCGACACGGACAAGGCTTGCCCAGGAGCCTCTTATGGACGTTGGGTGCTCATCAAGCACAAAAACGGACTCTCAACGCTTTACGCGCACCTCGAGCTCATAAAGGTGCGTGTGGGGTCAGAGCTCGATGCTGGGGACACCATTGGCTACAGTGGAAACACAGGTTACTCGACTGGGCCACACCTGCACTTCACTGTGTATGTATCAAGTGCAGTGCGCATCGTAGACCTACCCAGTAAGTCTTGTAAGGGAGCAATCTTTCGTATACCGACCGCTGCAGGAAATGCCTACCTTGACCCATTGGACTATTTATAATTTTCTCATTCATACCGAAAAGGGTATACTTTAATCATCATGATAAAAATTCTTATCGCATTCGCTCTTTTTGCTGGGGTGGTTTACTACTACGACGTCGACGTGAGAGCGCTCGTGGAGAAGAGTGGGGCGCCAAAGTGGCTCGAAGAACATGGTTATAGCGTAAAGCGCGAGACCAGCACAAGCACAGTTTCCAAGTAATACGTCGTGAAAGATATATTGTGCGACGTGATACAAAAAAGAAGAAGCCGCTTTGTTTAAGCGGTCATTACTCTTTATTCCCCACAGAGGTGCGCTAGCTCCCCTTTTACGCGTCGTACATCACATGCTTGATGCTTTCAAGATGATTCAGGGTCGCTGGATCAGTAATGCGCGTAAAGCGCGGAAATGTTTTACCATCCTTAGTAACATCACCAATCCACATTTCAAGTGGCCGAAGGTCAAAAAGCCCTCCCATTTTCCAGACCCGAGCTTCATAGAGCGGTCGGTATACCACCATGTGCGCATCTTCTGGACGACAGTCGCCCTCAGTGTGCATACCAACTCCCACAACCTCATAGGCGTAGTTATTCACCGGCCCCGTTTCGTCGTGCTTGTAGTGATAGTAAAAACCTTTTTCTGGTTTAGTAAATTGAGATTCCATGTGTGATGCTCCTAAAAATCAAATATTCTTTCCCAATGCTATCATGCCCCCTTATTGTGGGCAAAATTTCGCAAAACAAGGACTCGTCTGCTATACTCGCATTATTCGGGCTATCGGATAGTGGTAGTCTACATGCATGGGGTGCATGCGGCGGCAGTTCGATTCTGCCTAGCCCGACTGAAAGGAGGAGCTAAGGAAGCGAAGCCTTCGCGGCAGAATCGAAGCCGTTCTCCCGTATTTATGAAGGATTCTGATCCTGAGAAAATGGGAAACGGGTACTGCGCCAGTAAGGCGAGATGGGTGCCTAGCCAGCCAATGAATCGAGTTATATTCCCTTGCAATTTGTGG
This sequence comes from Candidatus Lloydbacteria bacterium, assembly GCA_043735605.1. Lineage (GTDB taxonomy): Bacteria > Patescibacteriota > Minisyncoccia > Phycocordibacterales > UBA6899 > MHLP01. The sequence goes on from JAYTEB010000096.1 coordinate 3,877, forward strand.
AGGGTTTATAGCCCTTTGCTATCGCAGCCTCTTTCGTTGCGAACCATACTTTATTTTCTTCGCGAATGCGTTTTACCCCCGAACACCACGGAAGATAGTACGTCGTGCCGGAACGCGCACCCACATACATACCTCGAGCATCGCTATTTGTTGGGGTTGTGGGGCTTGGTGGCAGCACCGAAGGTCTGTAGACACCATTATGGGCACTTAGCTTGGCTGAAAGTGGCGCTTCTTGCTGTTGAGTAATACGAAGCTGCCCTCCCCTCTTTTTCTCGAATGCCGA
>JAYTEB010000097.1:0-10651 GCA_043735605.1 Candidatus Lloydbacteria bacterium
AAAATTCCTTCATAAAATAAGATGAAAAATATTATTGCAAAAAAATCGCTTGGCCAAAACTTTCTCCACGCTATGCCCATTGTGGAGAAAATAATTGAGGTCTCGGAAATATTCCCAGGAGACGTCGTCGTCGAAGTGGGACCTGGGGAGGGAGTGCTCACTAACGCGCTTTTAAACGCAGGTGCACACGTCATCGCCATCGAGAAAGATGCACGATGCATACCACTCCTCGCAGACCGATTTCAGGAAGCGATAGCAGACAGACACCTTATCCTCATTGAAGGAGATGTGTTGGAGAAAAAAGTAAGTACGGAGCTCTACGCCATCCTCTCCGAAATCCCCGCATACAAAGTAGTGGCAAATATTCCCTATTACATTACTGGGCTCCTCTTTCGTTATTTTCTCGAAGAGCATCGGCAGCCGTCGCAGCTCACTTTTCTCGTACAAAAAGAAGTCGCTGAGCAGATCGTTTCACGAGGTGGGAAAGAGAGCATCCTCTCCCTTTCCATAAAAATCTTTGGTGACCCCCACTACGCGGGGAAGGTCGGAAAAGAATGCTTTCGCCCCGAGCCCAAAGTAGACTCGGCAATTCTGTCCGTCAAAAATATTCATGACGAACGGCTGGGTGCACTTACGCGCGCGCAATTTTTCCGTATCGTCAAAATAGGATTTCGTGCACGAAGAAAAATGCTCTTAGGAAACCTTGCAGAGGGACTCGATATGAAAAAAGGAGAAATTCTCCCACTCTTTGATGAGCTCTGTATCGACAAAAGTGTGCGCGGGGAGGATTTGCCTATTACAAAATGGATCGCGCTCGCAAGTAGACTCCCGCACGCATAGGGCTTCTTGCGGAGTCCCTCCACTACACAGAAGTACCGACCATAAACATAGTTCCCGTCACAGGAACGGGGACGCAAATCTTCAGGACCCAAATCAAGCATACTCCTCCAGGTAGCCACGTCCCGAGCATCCACTGGCCTGGGCGGTACGGTGGGCCATATGCGTATGTGATAGTAGCCCCAGGCTGATAAATCAGCGCACCCAGTGAAGATGGCGGGACTGCGAGGTCGGCAAAATACACGATGTAGTTTGCCGAACACGTGCAGGGAAATATCGTACCCACCATCCCACCAAAAGGCAGCCCTGGACCTGCGGTCGCAGTGCGTGTGTACATGGTGAATGCAACACCCACTCCCAAAACAAGGATAAGGAGGGCAAACAGCCAGCGGCGTGTGTTGTGCTTGTGTTCCACAAAAAAGTTTTTTATCTGTGCAGTTTTTATGTAAGTAAACATGTAGTTATATTTTCAGAGTAAATATCTTGTGCGCACTGATGCCACCCGCATTCACAATAGCAAACCAATACCCGTCACGCATATCAAATTCTGGGCGATCCTCCCCAACTTGAAGCCCTGGGATGTTTGGGGAAACAGTGAAGCTTAGGGTCTTGCCATCGCTTGAGGGGATGTTGGAGATAGTCCCATAGGAAATGCGCACATCATTTCCCGTGGGAAGGAACCCTGAGCCGGTGACGGTGACCACCTGCCCGAAGAATCCCTCCTTAGGAGAAAAGTCGGTTATAACGGGGGGGGAGACACTCTGGTCGGCGACCACGAAAAATGTTTTATTTGTCTCTCCCTTGCCACTACTTATCCAGAGTGCGTGCTGCCCAAACGGTGCGTCACTTGGAATGACGAACGAAAGGTTTCCATTTTGGTCGATACTTTTCACGTCTGTCGCTATCGTAAAAGAGTCCAGATGCACCGTGTTTCCAGTTGGCGCAAGCCCGAGCGCAGAGATTTTTATCGTTGCACCTCGTTGCCCCGTATACGCTGAGGGAAACATGAGGACTGGCGTATCAGAATGAAACCCCAGAGTGGACACTGCGGCCACTGTTGCCTCTAGTACGCTTGGTGGTGCTACGGTAGTACTTGGTGTTACCGGAGTGAGTGGTGCCACAGGTACTACTGATGCGGCTTCGGTAGTTGTGGGGGAAGGTCTCACTGGTGACACCACAGGAGAGGGACTGGGGCCTAGGCAAAGCGCGGCTATTTTAGCCCTACTCAATGTTCCCACAAAACCATTACCCACCCTTAAGCCAGAGGGGACTAATATCTCTGCGGCATATAAGTTTTGGAATGCAATCACCGCGAGTTTTGTGCGCGCACCAAAATAGCTCGACTCAAAACCAGAGGAGCCGGGGCCACTCGCAGCGACCCTCGTTCGCTCGTCTTGGTTCAACACACGCTGTAAGTGCACCACGTCAGCACCCCTCATGCCCAGAGAGAGACTTCGGCTGAGGTATGTGCAATTTTGAGTTGTCGTGGCGGAGGCACTTGCGGGGGAGAGCCAGAAAAAACATATCGCACAAAAAGAGACGCACAGGGAAACCAAAGAGTAACGGCGTAACATGCTGAAATTATACCAGCATGCGCGTGGTGGGGCAAAAGAGATGTATATACATTGCTATTTGATGTCAAAAATAATTACTCCATTTTCATTCACCATGCTCTCTCGTGCACGCCCATACGGGTCGATAACGCTCGATATGCCCCCCTTCGAAGAGCGCAGTACATATGCACCCTCCTCGAGCGCTCTCATGCGTGCAAATTGCTGTTGCTGTGTGGCGAGCACGGGAGAAGTAAGCACACTTTCGTTTGATGGGGAGATGATGATGCGGGCCCCGAACGCACTGAGGGAGGTGATGCCTATCTCTCCACACATATATCCCGCCAAGCGAATATTTCCCATCCGAAAATCTTGCTTAGGCGCCCCCTTTGCTATCGTCTCAAGGAGTGGGAGACGGAGGCCAAAAGGGGAGAACTCCGCAAAGGGTATTGGCTTTCTTTTTTGATAGCTACTCACTATTTGCCCATTCTGGTACAGAAAAATGCTATTGTGCATGAGTTTTTGCCTGTAGCTATGGAGTGGGATTGCGAGCACGACGTCTGGCTTGGCGCGAGAAATCGCCAGCAACTCGCCGTACAACTCTTCAACATCTGGCGGGGAATGCTGTGTTTCTGTTTGGGAAGAAAGCTCACCAGTCTCCTCGTCTATCACAAAAAAAGGAAAGACATTCTCCGGAAAAACAACGAGGGCGGGGGAGGCGTCGAGTGCATTTCTTAAAAGCTGCAAATATGTACGATATGCGCCCTCTTCTATGCTCTCTAATGTGGACATCGAGGAGGAGATGACCGCCACGCGCACAGGCTCCGTGGGTTGAGGGCCACGAATTTCGCGATAGAGGCTAAATAGCGTGGCAGCAACAACGCATATGAAAAAAATAAGTGACTCACGCACTCGCTCTTTCGCAAAAAATGCGCGGCGTAGGCGTATCAGTAGAGTCCCGCTCGTAGTACACACACTATCCAAAACACCCGCACCCCACATTCCCGCAAACACTGCGATGAAGGAGAGGCTGTACACACCACCAAATACTGCCACATGCTTCACGTAGGTGGCGTCAATGAGCGCATACCCCACGACGGCCCAACTATAGCCACCGAGGAGTAGCCATGAACGCAATAATTCAGTGAGCGCCCACGTCGCACTAAAACAAAAGAGTGGTGCGTAAAATCCCCCCCTCTCTCTGTCGCGCACATTCATGTATACCGCCGTGGCAGTGAGGTAGGTGAGGGACGTGAGCGCGACAAGCATCGCAACACCCAGAAAGTAGGGTATGAGGGCATGAAAGAGCGACGCCGACGGGCCAACTACCCACCACGTTCCCGCCAAATGAAAGAGGGGTTCGGCAGAAAAAAAACAAAAAGGAACACTCGTGAGGAGCGTTCCGACACAAGCACGCCTAAATGAGCGTGTATGCGCAAGAAAAAGTCCGAGCGGAATGAGTGCGAGGAAAACGAGCTGCCAGAACCCAAAATATGGCGTGGTGAGAGAGAGCAAAATACCAGACAGAAGTGGGTAGAGGAGAGATTGGAGATGGGGGTTGCGCATTTGGAGGGACTTAGTAAAAGCTTAGCATGGAAGAAAGCACTCATGCATAAAAAATGTTATCCACATTCTAGAAAATAGTAGAGACAGCATCACAAAAACAGTGATACAATTAATTTTATCGTGGCCAAAGAGGGGCCACATGGGTCTTTCGGATCTCAGAAAAACTATGGATACTTCTCGATTTTTGCACAAAAACTTAATCATCAGTGCTATTGCTGCGCTCACTATTGCCAGTACTGGTTTTTACTATAACTCCACACAAAACATAGACCCAAAGCAGGAGGGGACCGACACTGCTACTATAGAGAAGGGTGGTATTACAAAAAATGACGACATTACACTGCGTGACAGCGACAAAGACGGGCTGCCCGACTGGGAAGAGCGCCTAAACCAGTCTGACCCATTTACTGCTGACACGGACGGCGATGGTACAGAAGACGGCGCCGAGATACGCGAGGGGAGAGACCCTACTAAAGCGGGACCGAACGACAAGGTGGTGGCGCCTAAGGGAGTAGGTTTTGCAACATCGTCGACAGATCTCTTGGGTATAAAAAAGGAATTTTTTGCAAAATACCTCGCAAGTGCGAGCCGTGACGTGCGTGAGACGACTTTTCGCGACCTGATTAAGGGGTTCGACAAGAGAAAATTTATTTCTACGAACGAAATTCTCGACCTCAACATCTCCTCAGACGAAAGCCCGGAGGCATTGCGCGCATACGGCAACGCATTTGGTGCCATGATTAAAAAATACACAGGACGTACAACACAAAACGAAGAGGTGGTGCTCGCGGAGGGCATGAAAACGCGGAGCGACGAATCACTAAAGGGCCTCCAGCTGATTGCGGTCGACTATCGCAACTTCTCTCGTGACCTCCGTGCTCTTTTGGTACCGAGGCCACTTGCGCCCGCACACCTGAAAATAGTGAACGGGTACGACGGCATGTACCGAGGGCTACTGGGGATGCAGTACCTCTTTTCCAATCCCGTTGAGGGCGCTGCGGGATACCAAACATACACGAAAATGCGCATTGAAATGATCGCAGGGTATGCAGACATCGTTATGTACTTAAGAGAAAAAAATATCGCTTTTACTATATATGAGCCGGGATACCCTTTTTACTTGGGTAGCGAAAGTCGGCAGTAGGGTATGTGCGATTTTATTATTTAGCAAAAATCATCACCATGATGTGCCACAAGGAAGTACTGCGTAGAGACTATAGTATAAATAAAATTACAGGTATACTAGAGTATATGACTATCTTCTTTGGTGGGGCGTATTTGACACATGCACAGCTAAAAAAGTCTGCCACGGGAACCATTCTCGGCTTCCTTATGCTTTTTCCCTCCACTGCACTTGCGGGAGACCTCACAAGTACTATTACTGCACTTCCCACTTCTATCTTGACGAGCTTTCTTGCCACGCTCCCACCCGCCACACTCGCAACATGGGACCCCGCAAGCCCCACCTTCAACCCCACCACAGCGAACTTTGCGTTGCTTTCACCAGCTCAAATCGACCTCGTCCTCGACTCATCTGCACAAAGTGTTCTCAACGCCCTGCCATCTGATACATTTTTTAGTTTTTCAGTAAACCAACTCTCGAACACTCTCGGTGCGCTACTACCGACAAATCTCGGTGGCCTCACCACGAGCCTCACGTCACTCCCAAGCTCATCACTCGCTACCGCACTAGACAGCCTGCCCCCAGCGCTACTTTCAGGACTCTCCTCGAATCTTTTTTCTGGCGTGCCATCAGCTCAAATCAGCACACTCATCAACAGCATGAGCAGTGTTGGGCTTTCGGGTCTGACCAGCCTTGCGGGGCTCACCACGGCGCAACTCTCGTCTGTTCTCCCTAGTATCACCTCAAGTCTTTTAGGGAGTCTTCCATCAACTATTTTTTCGGGGCTTTCAGGCACAGCACTCAATGGTGTTTTATCAGGACTTCCCCCAGGCGTGCTTGAGTCACTGGGCTCAGAGGTTTTCTCCTCTCTGCCCGCATCCGTCCTCGGCTCACTTTCCTCTTCAGTACTTTCTGCCTTAGGCCCTGGGGTTGCCTCATCAATATCATCGGCCATCTCTGGAGTACTCGGAGGGCCATTCGTACCCGTAAAAGACTTCGAGCTTATTGCTAAATTTACGACATACTCAAAGAACTTCGACACATACGCCAAGCAAGTGAATTTAGCGCTCACTGGGGCGCCGGACTCCATCCGAGCCACCATCGCGGGAGGGAACCCTGGTGGGGTGGCAAAGACCAAGTGCGCAACAAAGCCAAATCCATACCCTGCAACCGCATATAGTAATGGATCTTGGGCAGATGCGAGCAGTATCAGCGGTAGTACGATACCTCTAAGCATCACTTCAGCTAGCCTCAAGGCGGGCCAAGTCGCCATAAATGACAGCGCATCGCTACGCTGCTTGCTCCAAGAGCTTGTCGAGTGGGAAAAGCTGGGCTTGAGCATTCAGATCCACTCGATGCTCAAGACATACATCGCCGACGCACAGGCAAAGCAGCTCAACAACCAGCTGGTCGGCAAGATTTCCGCGGCAAACCTCAACTGGGCAAAATCGGGCAATGAAGTGGTGAACAACAGCGTCGTCTCGACCGAAGCGGTCTACAACACCAATGCGAGCCAGAGTATCTACAACGTGAAAGCTCGCGCCCTTGAGCACACTATCGCCCAAGCGGCTGGCGACCCCGCCTCGGGTGACCCCATAGGGTCGCTTGGAATTTGTGAGCCTTGGCGGCTCGATACGGCAGCAAATAGCGCCCGCAACAACAAGCTCAGTGTGGAGGACCCAATGTTTTCAGCCACATCAAGAACGCAGTGCGGGCTTGCAAATCCGAGCGACTTTGGGAAATTCTCAGATAACTTCAATGACCCGAGCGGGGTAGGTGGCATGGATATGTTCATAAGCCTTCTTTCAAACCCCGCTGCATCTCCACTTGGAGCAGCAACTCAGCTTGATGAAGAAACTGCGGGTCGCCTAGCGCGCCAAGAGCAGGCGAAGCGGGACGAATTTGCCAACACTGGCGCACGCGCAGACATCGAGTGCTCTGGCACCGCAGACGACCCTTACTGCCTAGACACTCTCGGCACCGCAGTCACCCCACAATTTCAAAACCAAGACAACGTCACGCGCTCGTCCGGTGCAGGATTCGAGGCGGTGCAGGACGGCAATACGCTCGATGGTGGGGCCTCAGGCGACCTCGAGGACCAGTCAGTAGAGCTCAATACCAGCCCAGGAGGCCTCCTCGGCTACTCCGAAGCAGGGATAGCAAACGCACCGACGGCAGTCAACGAGCTTGTGCGTGAATTCTATGACGTCATCGACATTGGCTACTTTGGTATTTCCGCGCAGACCACCGACTGGGCACAGGCCACGATGCTCATGATATACGACGAAATGAAGTTTAGCTCTACAAGCCCTGAGGTCATAGTGACCGCAGGAGCAGCCGCTGACCCTACGGGATATTAAGCCACATGAACCTGTACTATTATTCATTTCAACAGAAGAAGTTTCTCCAGCTTTCTTCTCGCTTGGTCATTTTTTATTTGAGCAGCCTCATTATCACCAAGAAAAAAATTACCGGAAGACTCCTTGGTTTTTTTGTCATTACACTACTGCTTACCCCAGGAGTGTCGTATGCCTCTGGGTTGGGTGACTTTTTCAGTGCGGCAGGAGACATTATTGGTGGGGGACTCAGCTCTCTCCTCTTCACCATACTCGAACCGCTAGCCAAATTTATGTTTTGGGTTGCGGGGCTATTTGTTGTCGTGATGGGAAAACTTCTCGACATGGGAATAGCGATGACAATATCGAGTAGTTTGTATCAAAACCTCCAAGTCATAAACGTTGGGTGGACCACTGTGCGCGACTTCTCGAATATGTTTTTTATCTTCGCCCTCCTCTATATTGCCATCAAAACTATTTTGGGACTTGCAGGGAGCAGCACCAAGAAGTGGGTGACAAACCTCATCATCGCCGCCATACTCATCAACTTTAGCCTCTTTGCCACTAAGGTGGTCATCGATGCGGGCAATGTGCTCGCTATGGGATTCTGGGAAAAAATGACTATTGTAGGGAAGCCAGACCCAAGTGCTGCGGAAAACCTGATGCAGGGACTAAAACTACAAACGGGTTTCGACCTCAAAGACAAGGATGGAAAGCCTACGGATAGCAGTGCGCAAACAAGAACACTCACCTACCTCGGTGGCGCTCTCGTGATGCTTATCGCGGGATTTGTCTTTCTCGCTGGGGCAATCATGATGATCGTGCGCACGGTGACACTTATTTTACTCATGATCGCATCGCCGTTTGCCTTTTTAAGCTTTGCTCTTCCTGTGGGCGGTGGCTATGCAAACAAGTGGCTGAGTAAACTCATAGGAAATGCTTTTGTCGCGCCCGCATTTTTGGCGATGCTTTACCTCGACATCATCATCATCAACGGGCTCGACCTACAAAAACTGACAAACTCAAATGGCACAAAATTTGGAGGTGTGTTTTCGGGAGATGTGGGAAGCTTTCCCATTATCTATAACTTCCTCGTCGTTATTATTCTTCTTCTTGCATCCCTCACGGTGGCAAGCTCAGTCTCCAGCGGCGCAGGAGAGCAGGGAGGCAGACTAGCGAAAAGATACCTCGGCTACGGAGCAGGTGCAGTCTTTGCTGGAGGCGCCGCGGGCGGGCGACAAACATTTGGGCGATTCGGAAAAAGCAGAATGGATAATAAAGACTGGGTTGCGGAGCAAAATCGCCTTGTCACAAAGGGTAACTTCCTTCAGCGCAACATGGCAAACGCAAAACTCGCCACATATGGTGGCATGAAGAAGGCCACTTTTGATGGACGAAACTCCTCTACGATAGGGAAGGCACTTGGCGCAGGTGGCGTAAGCGCAGGTGCGGGGACGAAGAGGTCCTACGAAACGAGTGGTTCTGTTGGTAGTAGTATGCGCTCACTCGACAAAATTACGGGTGGATACCGTGGAACAGATAAAGAGAAGCAGCTTATCGACACTGCCAAAGCGCGCTATGCCAGTGACCCCGCTGCACAAAAAATGTATCTTGGGGATCGCGGAGTCGACCTAGAGGCGAAGCGCAATAAGGATGTTGCGAAAGAGCTTAATCGCGGAGTAAAAACACAAGACCACAAAGCAGCGGTAACGGATGCTTTTGAAGCTCATAAAAATGCAGAGAAAGATCTCGCGGGCGGAAAAATTACGCAAGACGCATTCAAGGCTGTGAGCGACCAGCTTTCTGAAACACTGAAGAAGTCCTTAGGTGAGCTCACTGCGCTTGAAAAAACAGAGTTCCTGAAAGAGGAGCAGTTGCGGATGCCTCAGGTTATCAAGGTGCTCAACTCACAAGATCTTGCTGCGCTCAACGCGAAGGGCGAGCTTTCGAAAGAAACACGTGACGCGATAAATAGCGGCGTGGTCAAAGAAGGCACCAACAGCGCGCGTGCGTACATCAAAAACCAAACGAAACAAGCCACCGGACAATTCCAATACGACGCTCCCGCAAACCTCGCCGCACTCACCACGGACTACAATACTCAGAAAGAAAAATTAAGACTGGGTCAAGTTGATGCGGCAGCATTCGATACCTACGCAACAAAGCAGAAAAAAGAAATTGGTGAGGCGCTCGGCATGGTGGGTAACGCTGAAGAAATAAGTCATCTTTCAAATGACCTCATTGTCCACGAAGCTGTCGTGAGCAACTATAATGCGAAGGTCATAGGAGAACTGAGAACAAAACTAAAAACGAGTGACGCCGCACTCGCAGCAGACTTCGAGAACAAAGTCCAAATACATAATACAGCCGCACAAACACAGACAGCAGCGGCGCAACAAAACGCACGCGCAGCCGCCGCAGCACGCTCGGCCCCGCAGTCGCGAGTGATCCCCCCAACGCCACCCACAGGAACCGTATAAACATATGACCCAAACAACGCCAACAAAAAAATGGAGCGAGCTCCCTCTTGCGATCCGCGAGATACTCAGCCGCGAAGACACTGTCGACGTGATAGAGGCTATCGGAGCAAAGCAGGGCCTTCCTGCTATGGAGCGGGGCTTCCTCGTGCGTATCACTGCAAACCTTATGCGGGGGGTCATCACACCAGTCGCATTCGTCGAAACAATAGCCGACGAACTCAGTGTATCCAGAGAGAAGGCGGCGTACCTTGCCCAAGATATCAATCGTGACATTTTCAGCCAAGTGAAAGACGCGCTGCAAGAAGTCCACGCTACTCCAGAGAAAAAGGAAGTAGTCGCACCACTAGATCCATCGCTTGTGACTTGCCTTCCTGGGGAAATGTCGGCGGCAGCGGCACTCGCAAATAAAGCCCCAGGGAATGTGCTGTCTGTGGCACCCATAGTGTCAGCGCCCATTGTGCCTCCTGTGCCTACCGGAAGTATTTTTGAGCAAAAATTAGGAGGTGCATTCCGCATGAAAGGAGAGATCTCATCAAGCATGGGGGTGGCAAGCCCCACACAGGTGATACCCCCAAACCCTCAAGTAGCGATGCCCGCATCAAGGCCGCAGTCAGACGCAGCCACCACCACGCGCGCATTTGATCAGTACAGGGAACTGCCACACTAAAAACGCCTAGAGTCTTGGGAAAAAAGCTAATTAGGGAAGATATGAGGAGTCACCTTTGATACATTTTGCTATACTGTAGTACATGCAGTTTC
>JAYTEB010000098.1:0-4148 GCA_043735605.1 Candidatus Lloydbacteria bacterium
GGTTTTGACTATACAGCACTTCGACTTTCTCTGTATACTGCGATGAGTTTTCACACTCATTTAGTGGAGGTTTCATGAGTCATGCTCTTTATGTGGTCCCAATGGTACTCATTACCGTCGTGGTGTCCTTTTCACAGCTTCTTGCGGGGGCGGTGGGCACAGAAACGCTAGGGCTGATGTACGAATGGCAATACGACAAGCTCCAGCATTTTGTTGCAGGAACGGCCTGTGGGGTCTTTGGGGTATGGTGCGCTGCCGCACGTAGGCTACGCCAGCAAAGACTGCTTTTATTGTGTGCGGCGGCATCTGCATTATTCATCGGTGGAATGTGGGAAGTGTACGAACATTGGTATCCTGAAGTGAACGGCGGCACACATTCATACTTCAGTCTCGATACACAACTCGACCTCCTTTTTGATGTGCTCGGTGGACTGTACGCTGCGTGGTGCTATCGAGAACGTAGTGTGACATAAAAAATAAACCGGACACATCATTGCGTCCGGTTTTTCCTAAGAAAAAAAGGGGGGGCTCAGAACTTGCCTGCGAGAATTCTCGGTGTCGGCTTCTCGGTCTGCAGACGGAATGTTTCGATCTCCGCCTTGGTGTACTTGCCGCACGGTTCGGACACCTTACCGCGGATGGCGATCACGCAATGCTGCTTGCGTGCCTTGTCCTGCCACGTGTAGCGCACGTGCGTTTCCCACATCTGCGGTTCACTCGCAAGAGCGCGAACGAAGCCGTCGACCAACAGGAAGCAGATGACGGCCATGACGCCGATACCCACTACTCCCAAAAACACTGGCTTTCCACTCGTGTGGTCAATATAACCTTGATGACTCATGGCTTTCTCCAAAAAATTGAAAGATCATTTTCGAACCCTTAAACTATAGCACGTATTGACATATTATGCAAGCTCTGTATAGTGAATGTAGATAAGGTTATTTTGGAGGTACCGATGAAGTGGGACTCGTTGCCACACGGAGTACAAAAAAGAAAACTGCTACTACTTAAGGCGGACCTCGCCCGCGGAGTGAGCCCAGGCTCACTCTCTGAAGCGGATCGTGACCTCCTGCACGTGGAGAACAGTGTAGAGAACCTCGCTTACTGGAGAAATGAGAATGAGGTCGGGATGTGTGACGCACGCTTCATTTACTGCCAGTCGATCATCAGAGGAATGATCGTCGCACTACGAGCCCGCGAGGCACCACCGTGTGACGAGCACCCATTCGCACACATTCTCGAGGGCGCACTCGAAGCAGCCGACCGCCTCTCCCCCGTGCATTAGGCACAAGACACGAAATGCTAAACCCCACACCGCTCATGCCGTGTGGTTTTTCTATGCCTTACACATCACCTCCCTAAAAAGTAATTACGTTAACATGTGCGGTCGGTCCTATTAACGTAATTATGTAAAACAGAGCGACCGATACACTTTACATAATTAGAATTTCAGAAAATTCACAAAAGAAAACCCCGTTTGAATAGGCGCCTGGGATCGAACAACTTGCCCATCAGAATGTGCTGCGTTTTGAGAGCCCACGGTTCTCAACGGAAATAAGAATTTCCTGCTCTCCTGCACGGAAGAACAAGATGTTCTCCCGACCCCACTCTCGTTCAAATCCAGTCGCTTCGCAGGTTTTCTTTTTTCAGAAAAAAGAAAACCCCGTTTGAATAGGCGCCTGGGATCGAACACAGGGATCACTTGGGTTGCACCCCGCAAAAAGTTATGGGCTGTCTGTCCGGACAAACAACACACAGCCTCTCTTGGGCCACCAAGGGCGTTACCACTCCGCCACACCTACTCAAACGGGGCTCATGAATTCATTATACTCTTTCGTTGTATGCATTCAATGGTCTCATGCCTTGCATACAAAAAACACGCTCCAACGAACGTGTTTTTTGCACCCATGTTTTTGTGCCAGCTACTCGGTGACACGCAGGGTTCCTACCTGTCCTATACTGCGGTGGTTGTACTTACTACAGTAATACTCAAACGTTCCCACTTTGTCTGCGGTGAACTCAACCACTGTTGGGACATTAAGCGGAGTTTCCACTTTGATTCCATATGCATCGACGACAAAATCGTGCGTACCCGCGGTGTTTGTGATAATAATCTTCACCTTATCCCCCTTCTTTACGACCATCTCCTTCAAAGAAAAGTAAGCGGACATTTTTCCATCGACCGTTGTCATCCACGAATTCATCGTAAATTCTTTCGACGAGGTAGTCACAGTTACTGGGGTTGCTGCGGGGGCTGTGTCAGTTGTGGGTGTGGCGGGCACCGTAGCTGATGCTGAGGGCACTGGTGCACCAACCATCTCACCCGTCTCTGACATTGACATAACAAATATTCCACCGACAATGACAAGCAGCGCACCGAGTCCGATCATTATATTCTTCGTTTCCATATCATTCAAAAATAAAACTTTTATTAAATATCTTCCCATTATACACCTTTCTCCACCCCACTTAACCCATTGCCCACATGTCTAAATACTACGCTCTACTTATGAACCCAGCGTGAAGTGGGCTGGGTGGAACACGCAAAACACCCTGAGTGAATTTATATGCGCGTGCGTAAAAGTTGTTCAACTTTTTTATCCAGATCTTCGCGCGTTCCGTTATTGGCTATCACTGACTCGCAGACTATTCGGTCGTAGGCCTCCACGGAAGCGTTGTGGTCAAACAAGGTGAGGTCCCCCCGATGGAGACGACGCTCAGCGAGCACGTCCTCCCTACTACTTATACGCACAAACACAAAACCAAGGCTACGTAGTGTTTCGTATGTATTATTTCTACAGTCGGTGTTCACTACCGCGACTTTACCTGCCGCACACCCCTTGAGAGCTTCCGCGAATCGTTCGCGAAAAAGCACTCCGAGGCTGTCTTCGAAATGCGCCGCGAGAAATCCGAGCAGTGCACCGTCTTGGCGAAAGTCCTCCGCAAGGGGGTCTTGAGACTCTTTACGAAAGATGCTGTAGCAATAAGACTGGGCAGCGCGCAGAGGATGCGCTACGTTTACTTTCAACACAGTAAACCCCTGCGCGGACAAATACTTTTCTACATAAGCAAAGCACGTACTTTTGCCACTTCCTGAAGGTCCGACGAATGAAATATACATATTTTCGTGCATATCGACTATTTCATGTTTCCAAATCAAGCATAACTCGTGAGGGGGTAGCGCGATTATCTCCTTCTTTGTACTTCCCTTGGTATAGTGCGCACTCCCCCACACTTTCAAACCAGAAAATTTGCCCGAAGCGCATCCCAGAGAAAACAAGGGTAGGGAGCTGCGCTGTTATCTCAAGTGTGAGGTGGTTGAAAAAACCTTGGTCGACCAAGCCAGCGCAATAGTGATTTCCAATAAAAAGTCTACCCACACTACTTTTGCCCGTCACCAAGCTTGCATAGTGCGCACTCCCAAACCGCTCCACCGTAGCCCCCAAATATGCGCGCCCAGGCTGTAGTAAAAACCCCTCCCTGGGAATTACCACTTCCTCGTAAGACATTATTTTTCTTGGATCAATGCACGCAACTCCGTCGACCACTGCGTTTGGGAGAAGGCGCTTCAACGTGCCGTCTAGTCGATAATCATACGAGTTCGGGTTCAGCTGGAGGGGGGAAAATGGCGCTATATGAATTTTCTCTTCTCGGTATTGCCGCTCAATTTCTTTTCCTGTAAGCCATGACATGCGCTGAGTCTACGATTTTTGACTATGCTAACATATAGCAACTTGTAGTACTTTTCCTCGATTATTCACATGCACTTATGACAACATGCAATTATGTACTGCGCTTTCTGTCTAGCAAAAAAACAGAGGTCGAGAGTGCACGAGCCACGATCTACACAATGGAATCAGTAACGTAAAAAAAGCCAGACATTGTCTGGCTTTTGTTGTTTTAGTCCCAAATCAGCTGCAATGCACTATGGGATGCTGCTGTTCTCGCTCTGGGTGGCGAACAGCTTCATTGCGATACTCATTCTTGGCTCAGCGTGGCCAGTGCCGTAAACCCAAGTATGCTTGGAATATGTGAGTATACCGTACGACCCCACCTCGATTCCATTCACGGTGATATCTCGCTCGCCCAGAGTACCGCTCGGAGTTACGGCGACCTTGTGACCCTGTGCAAAGTGCGAATAATATTCC
>JAYTEB010000099.1:0-10569 GCA_043735605.1 Candidatus Lloydbacteria bacterium
TAATCTCGTCGACTTCAAAGGTGGTGAGTTTTTCACTCGAATGTCCAAATGGGGCACTCGCGAGCTCTCCCCTGATGAAGTGGAGCTCCTGCTTTGTGATTCCGTTGGGTCGCACCGGTCCAAATAGAGACATAGTAAGTACATTAGTGAATACCCCTGTATTATATATGGTGCATACAATGCGTGGTAGTATGCGTACATGAAGGACCTTTCCACAATGCACCCACTCACGGACTTACTCTTGGAGAAGCGAGGGATTTTTGATCCAGAAGCAAAACTCCGCTTCATCGCACCGGATTATGAGCGTGATGGCAACGACCCATTCCTCATCCTCAACATGGAGCGTGCAGTCCTACGCATACTACGCGCAATGAATGACGGAGAGAAAATTGTCATTTATGGGGACTATGATTGCGACGGAATCCCTGGTTCGGTGGTGCTCCATGACCTGTTTAAAAAAATTGGCTATACAAAAGTAGAAAATTATATCCCACACCGCCACCTCGAAGGATACGGTCTAAATACTGCCGCAATCGCGCAATTTGCAAAAGACGGTGTCGCGCTCGTTGTCACGGTCGATTGCGGCATCACGGACGTAGCGGAGGTCACACTTGCGAACACACTTGGTGTTGATGTGATTGTGACCGACCACCACTTGCCACAGGCACAACTTCCTCCCGCTTATGCGGTGATCAATTCAAAGCAGGAGGGGGACACGTATCCAGACGACCAGCTCTGCGGAGCGGGGGTGGCGTTTAAGCTCGCGCAGGCCATACTTTTGCGTGGAGAGTTTACACACATTCCAGCGGGCTGGGAGAAGTGGCTTCTCGACATGGCGGGACTTTCGACCATCGCGGACATGGTGCCGCTCCAAAAAGAAAATAGGATGCTCGCGTATTACGGACTTAAGGTGTTGCGCAAGTCCCCGCGCCCAGGACTTCAGGCGCTACTGCGCGAAGCGGGTACACTGCAGTCGGAGCTTACCGAAGAAGACGTGGGCTTCACTATTGGCCCGCGCATCAACGCGGCGAGCCGCATGGACGTGCCACGCCGTGCGTTCGAGCTTCTCGCAACTGAGGACGTGGTATTTGCAAAAGAGCGCGCGAAGTTTTTGGGTAACTTAAATGATGAACGCAAGGGCGAGGTCGCCCGCATGGTGAAGGAGGCGAAACAGCACTTGAGGGGGCGCGATATTCGTGAGGTCATCGTCATTGGCAACCCCAACTGGCGCGTGGGTGTGGTGGGGATTGTCGCCAACCAAATAGCAGAGGCATTTGATAGGCCGACATTCGCATGGGGAAAAGAGGGGACACACGACATTAAGGGCTCGTGTCGCTCCGACGGACGTATCAACCTCGTCGACCTCATGTGCGCCGTCCCAGAAGGGGTGTTTGTCGACAAAGGTGGGCATGAATTCTCCGGTGGGTTTTCGGTAACGACAAACCAGATTCACACACTCGAGGACCATCTCGTCCTTGCGCATGCAGGGTTGCCAAAGAAAGAAAAGCCGAAAGTGAAGTATGTGGTGGACACGGAGCTGTGCGTCGCCGACGTGAATGAGGCGACATATCGCGCGGTAAACTTGCTCGCCCCGTTTGGTGTTGGTAATACAAAGCCGCACTTTCTTTTTCGCGCAGTCACGGTTGCGCATGCCGAGCCATTTGGTAAAGAAAAAAATCACCTGAAACTGACTCTCACGGACGCATCAGGAAAGCAGACGCAGGCGATAGGTTTCTTTATGACCCCTGAGACATACCCCCTCGCCGACATATCCGACGGCAATAAAATAAATCTCATCGCCACCATCGAAAAATCTTTTTTTAGAGGACGCCCCGAACTCCGCCTGCGTATTGTGGACATCCAATAGCGGGGTGTGGGGAATAAATTACCAGCTTGTGTTTTTGTGCTACCATTCACACATGAATAATGAGTCACACTTACTGTTTACTGACGGCAGCTCGCTTGGAAACCCAGGGCCTGGAGGCTTCGGCGCAGTACTCGTGATAGCTTCAGCACGGGTGGTGGAGTTGGGTGCGTATGAAAAACATACGACCAACAATCGCATGGAGCTCCTCGCCCTTATTCGCGGACTCGAGCGACTCGCACGGGAGTCAGGAGACCTCACAATATTTACCGACTCAAAATATGTGCACATGGGGGCGACGGAGTGGATACATGGTTGGATCAGGCGTGACTGGAAAACAATGGCGAAAGAGGACGTGGGAAATCGTGATTTGTGGGAGATGGCACTCCCGCTCCTCGACGCCCGTAAAAATTTTGGAAAAACATCATGGACGCACGTGCCAGGACACTCCGGTATCGTAGGCAACGAGCGCTGCGATGCTATTGCGACAGGGTTTGCAAAAGAAGAAACAGTTGATCTTTTTGAGGGCACACTACTCGACTATGCGATCGACATTTTGAATATTGCCGTCGATGTGGAAGTAGCGGAAGCACGGAGCCTGGCTCGCGCGCATTCGCGGGCAAAAGCCTACTCCTACCTCTCACTCGTTGGAGGGGTCGCAATGCGGCACGCAACATGGGGGGAGTGCGAAAGGCGCGTGAAGGGTAAGTCTGGCGTGAAGTATAAAAAGGCACTCTCACCGTCGGATGAGCACGCGATACTGCGTCTTTGGGGGGCCACACTCTAGGAGTTTTTTGCAGCCCGACCTTTCTGTAGTACTATCAAAAAATGCTCGATATAAAAGTACTTTTTCCATATTTACTTTTGACACTCATCCTCGGTGTTGGACTCGCTTCGGCATTCACCCTTCCCACTAGTTTTTTGTTTTTCCTCATCTTTCTTGCTGCTGTTTTTCTACTTGTGGGATTGTGCTACCGTCGGAGTATCTTTTTTACAGCCACCCTCATGACTGTTTTTTTGCTGTTAGGGATGGTTCGCTTTATTTATTGGCAAGAGACTCCGCGCTCAGCACTCATGGATGGCCATGTTTCTTCGCCCGTCACACTTGTGGGCATGGTCGTCGACGAGCCAGATATACGCGAGACAAGTACGCATCTCACCTTACTCGTGCGCACGGTTGAAGAAACGAGTATTCCAGACGGAGTCTCGTCGCGCGTACTCGTTTTTGCACCGCGCTACCCAGAGTATCAGTATGGTGACGTACTCCACGTGAAGGGCGAGCTCGCCATACCAAAAAAGTTTTCTGAAGGCGACGGGCGCGCGTTCGACTACCCAATGTACCTGGCCTCAAAGGGTGTACAGTATCAAATATTTTTTCCGCAGATTGAATTTTCTACGCACGAAAATGGCAACGCGCTTATCGGTGCGCTCTACGGCATCAAGTACGGTTTTCAAGAAAAGCTCGCGATACTTTTCCCTGAGCCACACAGTGCACTTCTGGGCGGACTTTTGCTTGGCGGGAAACAGTCTCTCGGGAGTGCATGGCAAGAAACTTTTCGCGTTGCAGGCATCGTCCATATCGTGGTGCTCTCGGGGTATAACATGACCATCGTGTCGGAGTGGCTCGTATCTATTTTTCGCTTCCTCGGGTTTTATGGGAGTCTGTCGATGGGCGGAGTGGGTATTGTGCTCTTCGTCCTTATGACAGGAGCGGGGGCCACGGTGCTCCGTGCCGCCATTATGGCCATCATTGCACTCCTCGCACGCGCGACGGGGCGTACCCACACGATGGGTCGCGCGCTCCTTCTGGCGGGTGCATGCATGGTGCTTCAAAACCCGAGCATACTCGCATTTGATCCTTCGTTTCAGCTCTCGTTCTTGGCGTCACTCGGGCTCATTTTCGTGTCGCCCGTAGTCGAACGTCACACACAAATCTTTCGGCGGTACAAAGTCGTCCGCGAAGTATTTGTTTCCACAGTTGCTACGCAATGCATGGTACTCCCGCTCCTCCTGTATCAGACGGGATTGTTTTCTCTTTTCTCGTTGCCCGCAAATATGCTCGTCCTCCCCGCGATTCCGCTCACCATGCTTACGGGGTTTATCGCCGGACTCGCAGCGTATATCGTACCTCCACTCGCGCATATCCTCGCGCTGCCCGCACACGCCCTCCTCTCATGGATACTATTTGTTGCAGAGGGTGTCGGGCACATTCCCTTTGCCGCAGTGAGCATCCCCCTCTCTTTTGCATGGGTAGGAATATGCTATTTTGTCTTCGCACTTTTTCTTTGGCGCGAACATCGCACTATGCACCATGAGGGGGAGCATCTTGCCCCATCTGTGCCGTGACGGCGTCGGAGTGAAGGAGTCTGTAAAAAAGAAAGAGCACGGTGGCAGCGACGAGCATAAGTACAACGCCGTAGGACTTCCACATTTCTGCACCCCTGCCAAAGAGGAGGCCAATATTGATAAACAAGAGCGACCACAAGAAGGACGCGGCGAGCATGATGCTGGCGAACACCCTTCGGTCGACATGCCCAAGCGCTGCAGGGATGGGGATGAATACTTTGATAGCGGGCAGGAGTTTCCCGATAAAGAGAAACCACAATCCCTTTTTACGAAAAACGATTTCGACGCGCTTTATATCTTCTTTGCGAAAGATGCCAAATTTCTCAATGTACCCCACTCCCTTTCTCCTCACGACTTCGTAGAGAAATATATTTCCGAGCGTGTTACCGGCGGCTCCTGCAAGCGCAGCGGGGATCAAGCCTAAAAATCCCGTACCCACGAAATACCCCACTAAAATATAAAGTATTTGGCTCGATGGGAAAGAAAAAAAGCCATTCGCCACCATAAGTCCAAATACCCCAACATAGCTAAACCCCAGCACGATTGATTCCATATCCATGCGCGCATTATAGCAAAGAAGTGTGGTGCGAATGGGGGATAGCTATTTACAAAAAACAAGAAGTGTGTGCTATCTGTATTTTACTTGTCACACCGCACTCCGCGCCTATTATGAGAAATAGGAATAGTTTCTTGTCAATTTTTAAGGAGCTGATTATGGCAAAGTTGAGTTCTGGCGATACAAAGTATCTGCTACTTATGCGATGGCTCGTTATCAACACGCTGGGCGTTATTTTTGTTGCTGTAGTTTGGAAGTTTGGGGGGATTACCGACATCATTGTGATGGACACCCTCTACATTTCTCGCGCGATTGTGGTGTTATTTTTCCTCGCCCTCCTTGGGTGTACGTGGAAAATTTGGCGCACGTCAGTCGAGCTCAACACTGCACAAGATTATGTGCACTATCTGCGTGCCAAGAAAATGCCTGAGCAAGAGGCCATCGAATCAGGGGGTTCTCTTGTTGCGACGTACATCAACGACATTCAGGGGCTCGACAACGATGGGCGCCGGGAGATCGGGGAAATATTTGCTGATGGCGTGGGTATGTGGCTGAACAGCATCGCGTACTATCTCGCGCGTCTCGCTGCTATCGGATTCATCGGCACACTTGTGGGCATTGCCGTCACACTTAAGGTGTTCGACATACCACTCACTGACCCCGCGCAAATGCTCGGGCTCATCAATAAGGTTTCTCCTGGGCTACGCATCGCAGTGTATCCCGCACTCCTTGGGGGAATCGCCGCCTTGTGGCTCGACTTCCTTTTTGAAGTGCTCGATGACGGGACACAGAAACTCATCTCTTGGGTAAAGAAAGCTGGGGTGTACTATGCGCAACAACAAGGCGCGTGAGCGCCGCACACATGGGCTATCCTACATCCCTTTGGCGGGACTTCAGAAGTTCATGTTTGCGTTCATGATACTTGCGGTACTCTTGCTTGCTTTCGCTCAGCCGATTCAAAAGAAGGAGGCAAAAGCGGAGGACGCAAAATCCATCGGAGACATGACGGTGGAGATCGAGTGGCCAGGGTGTAGGGCCTATGAGCAGAGCGGGGCGACTCCCGTATGCACAGATCGCGTTGATATCGATATCGACCTCTGGGTAAAATCACCAGACGACGATAGGCCCGTTGGCTTCTCTAATCGCTCTGGAAAAACCCTCAATCTCTTGCGTGACGACTTGGGTACGACGAACGATACGACCGACCGCAACTACGAGTTGGTGTCTACACGCGGCCTCCCTGCTGGAGAATACATCGTGAATTTGCATTATTTCGCAAGCAGAGAGCTCGACAAGGCACTGGAGGTTCCCATTACGGTCGTCATCAGTAGGAAGTCAAATGGAATCTTTCCAATGAAGCGCATCATCACCAGAAATGCGATACTGCGTGTACAGAAAGAGCAGATTACCGTGGTGCGCTTCACCATTCGTGAAGATGGGGAGCTCGACGAACAGAGTGTTAACGACTTCTATGAGGAGTTAACACAATGACAACCACCAATTCAGCAGTGCTTATCTACGCCGTGGTGCTCGCACTCCTCTCACTTAGCCTCGGTGTCATTGTCATATGGTCCCGCCGTGAGTGGCGGATGCGCCTTGTGGCCCTCGCGCTTTCCGTCGCTACGTTTGTCGTCGGGTGGGAGGCCTTTGGAGACCTTCTGGGCAGGCCAAGACCAATTTCCGTCGATGACTTCAAGGAGGAGTATTTTTGCGCAGCAGTACTTCATTCCGATATCTACCAAAATGTGGGGATGGAGCTCTTGATGCGGAAGGAAGACGCCAAGGATACAAAACTTGTTTTTGTACCATGGAACATGAAGCTCGCCCGGTCCTTGCAGGTGGGGCAGCGCTATGCAAAGTTGAACAACAACGGCACGGTTATTTATGGTGGCAAAGCATGTCTTGACGAGGACGACGAGAGTAGTAGTGGTAAAAAAGGCAAAAAGGGTAAACGCAAAAAAGGAACACAGCCAATACGCCACCCAGGAGGAATAAGTGGGGAAGGGGGTGGTGGGAATGAAGATTTCAACTTCTATCCCAACCCCGCACCACCGCTTCCGGAAAAGAATTACGGCCCGCTTCAAGAAGCACCGCTACGCATGCAGGACCGTAGGTAAAGAAAGCAAAACACCCCCAGCTGGGGGTGTGTTTTTTATCCGCATATCCGCTATCCGTACAGAGATCATTCGCCCACCTTGGGTTTTGGGGTGGCTTGTACGCTTTTTTTCAAAAACTCAACGGGGTTTGCATAGGACATTTGCGTAAACGTCATCATTTCTCTATTTCCGAAAACCAAAACAATTTGTCCCACCACTTCGCCAGTCGCCACCGAAACTAATGGCCCACCAGAGTTGCCGGGGAGTATCGCTGCGCTAAACTGTATTTTGCGTGCACCCTTTTTGTCGCCCAACTTGTCGAGTGTCATGAAGTGCAGGTTGCTAATGTACCCATGTGTCATTACGTTCATGTTGCCGAGCGGGTTGCCCACCGTGAGCACTTCGGCCCCGTCCTCGAACGTACCTTCTTTTGCAAGCCGCAGAAAGGGGAGTCCACTCTCGCTCCCTTCGATACGGAGTACGGCAATGTCGTTCTCTTCGTCCACGGTAACGAGTTTTGCACGATAAACCTTTTTACCTTCCTGAGTGACGAGAGTGCAGTACGTGTGTTTCTTTTTCTCGCTACGTTCCGCCCCCTCCCCACTTCCCTTTGCGGTGCAGAAATTTGTCCCCTCTATGACGTGCATATTGGTGAGGACAAGCCCGTCTGCGCTTACACCAAACGCACTTCCCCTTGGAGACTCGGCTTGGATTGCCTCAAGGAAAGTGGGGTCTTTTAATTTCGCGACGTCGTCAGTATCCGGAAAGACACTGTAGCTCGCGGCACGCGTGTGTACGATCACCCCACGGCGGTGTGCGTCTGCCGTGGCGATGACGCTCTCCGTGCGTGGCGAAACGAATCCTTTTTCGCAACCCAATAGCAATAATGTGCAGGTGAGCACAGCGAGTGATTTTGTGAGTTTCATGAGTAAACCCCATTTGAATGTTCATCTATTTTTCATACTATCGAGTTGGGGCGGGCTGTCAACGTGGTTTGGCAATGTGGCGAAAAGTACACAATAAAAAACCAGCATTGTGCCGGTTTCGCTTATTCGAGGTGTGCGTGGTCGTTCCACGAGATGAGTTTCCAATGCTTCGCTGTTTTTTGGAAGTTGTGAGTGAAATGCAGATGCATGATGCCCGTATTCTCCACATTCTTCGCGGGGATGAATTTGTCCATGAAGATGCGGCCGTCGAGGCACTCACCCAGAAGCACGTGTGCGAAGATTACTTTCATGAAGAGCCCGTGGCTTGCGACCGCGATATTGCTTTCAGGAAGTGCAAGTATGTATGCAAGTGCCTCTTTTGCCCGCACGATGAGATCCTCGAAGTTTTCCTCATCGGAGTGACGCCAGCCGAGGGTGCCGTAGTTTGCGGCGATATCTTCCCACACTCGCTCATGCGACTCGTTCGCTTGGTCGTGTCCCATCATAAAAGAGGGGTTGCGCCGCTCGACGAAGAGTGGGGAGAAGCCAATATCACGATGTCCCGTGTGTGCCGTAGCGATTTTTGCTGTCTGTCGTGCTCTCATGAAGTCGCTTGAGAGGATGCGTTCGATAGGAAGCATGCGTAAACGCCTTCCTAGTTTGTGTGCTTGCGTGTGCCCGAGTCCTGTCAATGGCGTTTCTGGTCCTTGGCGAATCTTCGTCGCATTTGCGACGCTCTCGCCGTGGCGGAAGAAGTAGACATGCTTGTCTTTGTTGTTTGCGTCGCTCATATTCCGAGTACCTTTCTGTGGTTGCCCCAAGTGAGGCGGGGTTGGTCGATGTGCTGGTTGTACGGCTGGTCGTAGAATACATGCTTCCATGTGGGCGTGCAAACTCCCGTAATGTCGGGCTTGTCGTCGACCAATATGTCGCCTTGCACGAGTGTCTTGTCGCGCGTGCATATCATGCGCTCCACCCACTTTTGCCCGAGATGCGCCTCGACCCATGCAAATTTTTCGGGAACACAGTAGCGGTGTATCCTCGTCGGCGCAGTGCAAATGCGTACGTCGTGGCCGAGGGCAAGCATTTCCTCGAGTGCCGCACGCCCACCTGCGATAGGGGGGAGCGTCCGAAAGAACCCCTCCTCCTCTGTGATCGCACGGAGCTCCCTGCGGTATGCGACGGGGAAAAGTTTCTCCGTGTCGTGCTCGCTTGCCTCATGAGGCAGGAGTGAGAATGTGTTCGGGTGGCGCTCCTCCCAGCGCGCGAGTAGATGCGACAGATAGTCTGCCAAGACGCCGTCTTGGTCAACGAGAATAGTGAGTTTTTTCTTTTTCATATTGTTTCCTTAAAGTGTGTTATGCCTCATGAGGCGAAAGAGTTCGGCGACCTTTTGCGCATCGTCGATACCCCTGTGTGTGTGGGGGAGCGTACCCCCGTAGAGTGCTTCCATGCTTCGTTTGTTTGCATTGTTCCACGCACAGCTTTCTTTGCCGGCAAAGTATGCCTTGAGGTCAAGTGCGCTATGCCCGAATGGGTTACGCCCTAGGTATGTGTGGAAGTAGTACGCGATAAACATCCAGTCAAAAGGTGCATTGATGGCTACGAGCACTGGGCGTGCACAGTGGAAGCTTGCGCTTGCCAGTACCCAACGCTCAAAGTTTTCCATGACTTTCTCTGGGCTATCTTGCCATTTTCGCGCACACAGATGGTCGATCGAAGTATTTGTTGCCTGAAGCGACGCTAATTCGTACGCATCATTTAAGAGCGCAATCTGCGCCTCGAAGGAGTGGTCAGGGAAGTCGACCATGACTGCTCCGAATTCATACATACTGTACTTTCCGGGGACTGGGCCCGTTGCTTCGATGTCGACGGCGATATAGAGCTCACGCATTGCATTTCCTTTCAGTTGGTAAAGAGCATTTCATCTGTGGTGATTGTAGTGGTACGTTGCGCCGTTGTCTTAAAAATTAATCAAGTTTGTAGTAATGTACTGTGTGTTTCCCAGAAAAACTTTACTTTGTGCGGTAAATTGATACAATGTCGTTGTATTAATTTTGTACAACTTTATGAAACATAAGGCATTTCTTCAGAAGCTCGGGTACTCGGAACGTGAAAGTATCGTGTATCTGACACTACTCGAACACGGTGCGCTGGGAGTCTCTGACATTGCGCGCACATGCGGGCTCTATCGTACCGACATTTACACCGCGCTTGGCCGCTTGAAAGAAGAGGGTCTCGCCACCACCCTACTGAAGGGGAAGTACCGCGCGTATAAGGCTGCGTCACCAAAGCTTCTGGAGAAGAAGTTTCTTGAGCTGGCAAATAGCTTCGACGAAGAGGTTGCAGCGCTCACCAGCCTCGAATACACCACGAGCGGCACTCGCCCCGTCGTGACGTACGTGGAGGGCCAGAAGGGGATTACCGGTGTCCATGACGACATCGTCACCACGCTTAAGCAGGGTGACACATACTATCGCTATAGCTCGGCAAAAATAACGGGCGTAGAAAAACGGCAAAATTATCTCTCGAAAAAATATAGACTTCTCCGTGACCAGAAGCAGCTGGAGCGCAAAGTCATCACCAACGCCCCAAACAGGGCGGGGAAGCACCCACGCCTTGAGCGCGAGGTAAAGGTGGTGCCTCCCGACTTTGACCTGTTTGAATATAATATTTCCCAAATAATCTATGGAAATAAGGTTGCCGTCATCGACTACAATACCGAGACCGCCATCATTGTCGAAAACCCCACTATCGCCAAGTTTCAGGCCAGACTTTTCG
>JAYTEB010000100.1:0-4108 GCA_043735605.1 Candidatus Lloydbacteria bacterium
GCCTGAAGGTGGTCTCGGTGGTGGTTCTCTTGTGGCAAAAGGCACACCAGAGGAAGTGGCAAACAATGCAAAGTCGTACACAGGGAAATATTTGAAGCGGATGCTTGCAAAAGGAAAACGGGGCACATAATGTGCCCCGCGGGTATTCAGCTTGCCTTTCGAGCCAATAAATAGTGGCAGAGTTTTGCGATGTCAGGAAAGTCGGTGACATAATCCTTTACACAGAGGTTGTCTGTGCGCTTCGCATAAAATTGCTCAGCGGCGCGAGTCAGTTCGCCTATTGCAAGCCGTAGCCCACCATCATTACCCGCAGCCGTACTGCCATCGAGAAAATAGAGAGATAAGTGGCGCGAAAGTATCGCTTTGTTGAGCTCTGCAAACACCGAGCTACGCTCACCCTGCGGGCCGATTGTCGTTTTCGGAACAAGTGCCAACAGATCTGTTTGTATCGTAGACTTGAGCCCAGTAGTCATGACGAAGGGAGTACTAAGGGTAGTTTTCATCTGTATTTCCCAATGAGAAGAATCTAAGAAAATACTATCACTCTTCATTTGTTTGTCAACTGTGGGCTAGTCCTTTATGATGGGTGCATGACTCTGGAGCAATCCAAAATAGCGAACCTCCCCGATCTCCCTGGGGTGTATAAATTCCTCAATAATGAGGGGGGTATTTTGTATATAGGGAAAGCGACGTCGCTACGGGATCGCGTGCGCAGCTACTTCGCAAATGATGTGATGCATACCCGCGGCAAACATATCGTCGACATGGTGACACTTTCTGCACGCATCACGCATACCACCACCGACTCTGTACTCGAGGCATTGGTGCTCGAAGCGAGCCTCATCAAAGAGCATCAGCCATATTTCAACACAAAAGAAAAAGACAATAAAAGTTGGAACTACGTGATCATAACCCGCGAGGAATATCCACGAGTGCTCACCATTCGTGAGCGTAACTTAATGACGGGGGAGGTGGAGCGCACTCATCTTTCGGTCTTCGGCCCCTTTCCCTCTGGGGCAAATTTGCTGGAGGCATTAAAAATAGTACGACGCATTTTTCCATTTCGCGATGTCTGTGTACCACTCTCGCTAAAACCCTGTTTTAACTATCAGATTGGGCTATGCCCAGGGGTATGCATCGGTGAAATAAGCATCGAGGATTATCGTGAGCGCATCAAAGAAATCCAATTCTTTTTTGAGGGTAAAAAGCGTCAACTGTTGAAGCGGCTCGACACTGCCATGCACCTGCATGCAAAAAAGCTGGAGTTTGAGGTCGCCGCAGAGTACAAGCGCATGATATTTGCACTCAAGCACATTAATGATGCATCACTCATCAGTGAGGACGTCCGTATGCATTCACAGAAAACGTCGAAGACACGTGCCCGGCCGTTTCGCATCGAAGCGTATGACATTGCGCATATTTCTGGAAAATACACCGTGGGTGTCATGACCGTTGTGTTGGACGGCATTCCTGATAAAAGTGCCTATAGGAAATTTAAAATTCGTATCGATCCAGATAAGGCTGATGACACACTCCACCTCGAAGAGATACTCACGAGGCGATTCCTGCATACTGAGTGGCCGGCCCCCGATCTCGTGGTGATGGATGGGGGAGTCGCACAGAAACGTCGCGCTGAGAAGCTCATCAAGGAAATTGGGAAGTCATACCCCGTCGTAAGTGTGGTCAAGGATATGCGCCACAAAGCAAAAGCAATTTTGGGAAATAGGGAAATAGCAGAATCCTACAAAAAGGGAATCTTGATTGCAAACGCAGAGTCCCATCGCTTTGCTGTGGCGTATCATCGCCTCCTTCGAGAAAGGTTGCGCCCACTAAGACCAAAATCCCCGTAACCATATCTTGCAAATATGCGTTATAATAAACACGCTTCCCATTGTGGAAATTTATATATGCAAAAAATACGCGTCGGAGTAGTGCGCGGCGGACCATCAAGCGAATATGACATTTCCTTACAAACAGGGGAGAATGTCCTTCGTGCACTAAGGCATAAGACCGACCAATATGCACCAATTGATATCTTGCTCACAAAGAGTGGTGAGTGGTATGTGAATGGCCTCAAAACTGATTTGGGGCACATTGCGACGCATGTTGACGTCGTATGGAATGCACTACACGGCACATTTGGTGAAGACGGAAAAGTGCAAAAACTTTTTGAACACTTCGGCATACCCTACACGGGTTCCACGTCACTCCCTTCTGCAATTGGGATGCACAAGGGGTTGGCAAAGGAGCGTTTCGTTGCTGCGGGGCTTTTGGTGCCACGAGGGGACATACTCGCTGGTGACACAGTTGAGGGGAAAGACGCACTCACAAATCTCCGTCAGGAACCCTATCCGTTTATTGTAAAACCCGTCACGGGCGGTTCGTCGGTGGCGACCTCTCTCGTGCACAACGACGAGCAGCTTTGACACGCTGTACGCGCCGCCCTCGTGTATGGCGACGTGCTTGTCGAAAAAGTGATTGCAGGAAAAGAGGCAACAGTATGTGTCATCGATGGAAGTAGGCGGGGTGAGCATTTCGCCCTTTTCCCTATCGAGATTGTCCCACCCGACTCAAAAGATTTTTTCGACTACGAGACAAAGTATGACGGGACGACCAAGGAGATATGCCCAGGGCGCTTCCCACTCTCGACGCACACCACGCTTCGCGACTTGGCCCTTAGGGCTCATCAATCCATTGGTGCACGACATTATTCGCGCACTGACTTTATTATTTCCACAGAGGGGATATACGCCCTCGAGATAAATACACTCCCTGGGCTCACCAGCGAGTCACTCGTCCCCAAGGCGCTTCATGCGGGCGGTGTCGAATTCCACGAATTTCTCGATCATGTGATCACGCTTGCACTCAAAGACTAGTGCACACATTTTCGTTCATTTTTATAAAAAATATTTCTTGCGCGACAATTTCTTATATAATATAATCATTCCGTACTCTCCTCGACGGGTGCCATAATGTTTATTCTACCCGCCATCATCGTAGTAGTTTTTTTTATCGCGGTGTTTGTTGCGCTGTTTTTTAAACCCGTACGCGTGTTTGCGGCAGGATTGCTCAGTGACGTAGGCCCCCTACAGGGTCACGGTCGATCAGATCATGCCATCAAAGAGGTGACGCATATCCTTATTGAGGAGACGGAGGTCATTGCACTCGTCGAACGGTTACTCAAATTACTTAAAAAAGAATTTGCAGTGGAGAACATTGCAATGATTCTTTTTGGGCCATATATTCAACATACGTGGTGTCATGACGGTTTTTCTGACACTTATCCAAAGGAGCTAATTATTGGTGATATTCATGAGTCACTTGTTGACGTCGCATGCGTATATGACAACCTTCCACTCGGAGAGTTAAAAACCTTTTTTTCCAACAACGGTTTTGTTGCGACGCTCCCCATCAAGATAAAAAATCAGCCCATCGCGATACTCGTGTTTGGTGCGAAACAGTCAGGGGGAGTTTTCCAAGATCAGGATCTTGATCTTGCCGAACTCCTTTCAACGGAAATGGGTATTGGTCTTCAGAATGCAATTGCATTCACGGGGATACGTCAATTTAACGAAGAGCTCGAGCAGCGTGTTTTGGAGCGTACTGAGGCGCTGGTACATTCGCAGCGGGAGGAGCTCGAGAAGGCGAAGGAGGTTGCACGCCTTAAGGACGAGTTCGTCTTTCTTGCGTCTCATGAATTGCGCACCCCCATTACCGCTATTCGCGGCTTTCTTGAGTTGACGCTTGACGCAAAGGCCAAGTTTCCAAAAGATATTCAAGAGAATTTAGAGACGATGTCAGAAGCAAGTAATCACCTCAATCAACTGGTCAACGATCTCTTGGAAATTGCCAGAGGCGAGGGTGGCAAACTTTCGATTGATGCCACAAAATACGACTTCCACCCTCAGCTCATGAGTGTATTCAAAGAAATGTCCCCACTTATGAAAGAGCGTGGTGTCAGTCTCCATGAGGACATCAAAGATCTCCCCGAAGTATTCTGTGATCAAAAGAAAGCAAAAGAAGTTTTGCTCAATCTGATCGGAAATTCCATTAAGTATGGACGAGAAAATGGAAATATTTTTGTGAGTGCCTACCGTATTCCTGGCGA
>JAYTEB010000101.1:0-1705 GCA_043735605.1 Candidatus Lloydbacteria bacterium
GCGGGAGACACGCTGCGGTCCGCGGCCGACCTCAAGCAGGAGACTATTGGCATCACACTTTTGTATCGCAAGGGGTATTTCAAGCAGCACTTTGACGACTCAGGTTGGCAAGTAGAGGAGGACGAGGTGTGGGACCCGATGCACACACTCATCCTGTTGCCGTCTCAGGTGGAAATACTGCTCGAGGGGAGGACGATACGTATTCGCGCGTGGCTCTACAAGATGGTGGGCGTGAGCGGGCACGTGAATCCTATCATTTTTCTTGATACCGATGTCGAAGGCAACAGCATTGAGGATAAAGGTATCACTGCGACATTGTACGCAGGGGACAAGCGCATGAGGCTCCTTCAGGAAGCAGTGCTCGGTATAGGCGGTGTCCGCATGCTCGAGAAGCTCGGTGCGATAAATCTGCAAAAGTTTCATATGAATGAGGGACACTCGGCGCTGCTCACGCTTGAGCTCTATCGCCAGTATCAGGCGTGTGACGACCCCGTCCAGGAGGTGCGTAGCCGCAGCGTTTTTACTACCCACACACCGGTCGCGGTGGGGCATGATGCATTCGACGGAGCGCTTGTACGCGCACTTTTTGGCGATACTTACATACCCGAGGAGATCAGTGATTTGGTTTTCACTGACGGTATGCTGAACATGACCCACCTCGGTCTCAACTTTTCTGGGTTTTGTAACGGGGTAGCAAAGAAACATGGCGAAGTTTCCCGCGACCTTTTTCCAGGATATGCCATTGAAGCCATTACCAATGGTGTGCATGCGCGTGAGTGGGTGAGTGAGCCTGTTGCCCTTTTGTACGATAAATACATTTCCGGATGGCGTACTGATGCATACAACTTGCGTTATGCGCTCGTCATCCCCGCTGACGAGCTTTGGGAGGCCCACCAAGCAATGAAAATGCGCTTGTGTGCATATGTGCATGAGGCAGACCCGAGTATCACTTTTGACCCCCATGTACTGACCATCGGCTTTGCGCGTCGCGCGACAGGGTACAAGCGTGCGAACCTACTCTTTCATGATGTCGAACGCCTGAAACGCATTGCCGAGAAATGTGGTGGCATTCAAATCGTCTACGCAGGAAAGGCACACCCACATGATCGCGAAGAAAAGTTACGGATGCAAGAGATCATTCGGCAGATGCACGCGCTGCGCGACTCAAAGGTAAAATGTGTTTATCTTCCCAATTATGACATGACACTCGCAAAGCTTTTGGTGGCCGGAGTAGACCTGTGGCTCAATACCCCAGCACGCCCACTTGAGGCGTCAGGAACATCGGGGATGAAGGCTGCGATGAATGGAGTGCCACATTTCTCCACACTCGATGGTTGGTGGCTCGAGGGGCACATCGAAGGGGTTACTGGCTGGGCTATAGGCCCACACCCAGAGAGTACATCGACGGACAATGGGGGGAATGTTGATGGCGTCGATCTGGAGGACCTCTACACCAAGCTCGAATACGTTATCATCCCTAAATTTGAAGGGGACAAACATACATGGATAAAAATGATGCGGAGCGCCATCGCGATAAACGGCTCATTTTTCAACACACAACGCATGCTCGAACAATATGTATTGGGTGCGTATTTTAAGTAAACAAAATTGAATCAATTATTCCTCGGGGCTCTGCCCCGGGGTAGCCATCTCGGAAGGGTTTGGGAAACCTGAGGTTTCCCAAGGTACAATGGTCAAATGTCCG
>JAYTEB010000102.1:0-4089 GCA_043735605.1 Candidatus Lloydbacteria bacterium
CCAAGACGACAGCGTCTTTCCTGATACGGGGCATGTGAGGGGTTGTGGTGTATGGCATATGAATCATCCTAAGGGTTAGGGTGATTCCAAGCTATTGAACCATTACGGCGCTATTGACATAGTCTAAAAAAATAGGTAGTTTCAGTACGGCTTTTGTAACTTGAAATTTGAGGAGAATCTGATGGAATCAGAGAAAGTTGGCTCAGTTTTCCTGCGTACGATCATTCGTGACGCAGAGGCGCTCATTGCAGCCGCGACAGTCAAAGTGGAGAACGCTCGATTGGTAAAAAATAGCCCGTCTCTTCTGAATGAGGCAGAAACAGCACTCGCAGAACTCTTTTGGTCGCTCACATATTCTGAGAGTGATTTTTACCGAGAAGCGGTGAGAAAATTCGCCGTAAGTGGCTCAGCCGAATTCGCGGGCACTGACTGTGTTCGTGTTGATGCGATTAGTCAATCGGTGAAGCACTACCGAGACTTACTCCCTACTTTGCGTGCGATGCCTTCGACGAGCAGGAACCTCAGTGCGGTCTGCATGTTTATGATCTTACCTGTGCACGTCGTGCGCAGGTGGCTCTGGCATGAGAATGTCGACTTCCAATCGCGCGAGACATTTCTGCGCCGCCTCTCGAGTGGGCAATACACGAGCCTGTGTGAGCACTTTAGGCTCTCTGTTGTCGAGCATGCTGCCGACAAAGATCTGCCGTGCTTCCAAGAAGGATTCACAAATACTGTGTGGAATACATTTGGACTGCCCGCGGCAACAGAAGATCGCATGGCGCCCAAGTCGGCACTTGCGCACAACTTCTTCGGCTTCGACATGGGCTTCCAGCTCTATCCGAGCTTGGAAAATGACGAAAAAGCACCGACTGAAGGCGCTCGCCAATTCCTGCAATCAAAGAGCAAATACCTCTCCGCTATCGCCACAAAAGATCGGGGCGCATTTGAGGTAAACAAAGAAACCGGTGGCCTCTACTGGTATCTCTATCGCACGCTGCGGAGCAACGACCTGTATAACACCGGGGAGCGCGTAGAGCTGGGGCGATGGATTTGTCCGTGGTTTTGGTTCACGATGCTTGCATGGGCAGTATTCCTGCTTGTGTCACCCGCAGCACTTGTCGCTGCCGTCGCACTTCTCGCCTCGGGTGGATTTGAGACGGGCCTCGTACCCTTCTTGGGTGCGGTCGGCTCCCTTACCCCACTCTTCCTCTCCCTTCGATGGCTGAAGAGGAAGCTCCGTGACCCTGCATATAGTGACGCCTATTGGAAGAAAGTCGGCTCTGGTGTCGGCATATTCCTCGCTCTTTTTGTGGGCGCAATAATTATCAGTTCGTTTGGCCACTTCGCTACATTTTGGGTGCTGGCCATCTCTCTGATATTCCTCATTCCGCACATGCTTAAACATCATGACTTGCGGTTTTGGGCATTACCCACACTGGGAAAACTCTTGCCGCTCCTCACCCTCATCACGTTGTGCCACGATATCTATCGGCATACGCAGTTCTGGGAGGCCGTACTTGCTCTGGCTCTTGGGTTCCTCGTGTATTGCTTTGCGCATCGTAGTATGATCGCGATTGGACTCGGACTCTGTGCGTCCTACGGGCTCGCAATGTATGGAATTTTCTGGTATGCAAAACGCCAGAAGTTTAAGGTGGAGGATATCTCGAAAGAACTCCCTTCGTCCATCGCGCCCGCCTCGCCAGTCGCCCTGAGATTGGCTAAGGCCGAGGAAGAGATCCTTGGTGAGGGTTTGTTTTTTGGACTTGGGTACCTGCTCCTCGCCGCCATCACCATTTTTGTTTTTCGGGGTCTCTTCGACGGCGAATATTTACTGTTCTCGGTACCATTCGTCTTCCCGCTGCTGCTCCCGTTTATATCGGCTGTGACCGAAGAGTATGGTCTAAAAAACCACATTCTCGGTAGAGCAACAAAAGAATGGCCTTTTGGGAAAAAGAAATCCAAAAAGGTGTCAAAAGCACTCAGTGCCAATCCGTACTGGTTTGATGCATCCGGCCTTTCTCTGCGGGCGACTGCTGCAGAGAGGTTGATAGATGCATATAGCCCATTCAATGATAACTTCGACTGGTTGCTCATATTTCTCGAGCTTGTTTCGTCAGACGAAGAGCTCGAGCGGGCATGCACGTTCATGGCTTCGGGTTACACGTATAGCCTCCGTCCAAAAGTATCGACGGCACACATCGTGCTCGCCGGTAGCGTATCCGAGGGGGCATTCACTGCCATAGCAAAGCGCGAGGGCAGTAAGGACGAATGGGAGAGACTCCTCGACGTTAGTGACAAGCTCGGAGCCGCACTCCTTGCTGTTTACCATGTTATCATTTGGCTGCCGTGCCTGATCTGGAAGCTTGTTGGGCATTGCTACCTCTGGGTTAAGGCGATGAATGAGGCCTGCCCTCTTTCGCCCCCGCATGAGCGCGGTGTCGTCCGTTAGTGTTCTCTGTTTCTAGTTCCAACCCCGCATGAGCGGGGTTTTTTCTTTCTAAGGAAAGCCTACTTTTTGCTTGTTGTTGCAGTTGCCGTGCTTGATGTTGCAACCGTCGTCACCCGCAGCTCTGGAATGAGGGCCTCGATTTCCTCGCGCGTTTTAAAACCGTA
Organism: Candidatus Lloydbacteria bacterium; assembly: GCA_043735605.1. Lineage (GTDB taxonomy): Bacteria > Patescibacteriota > Minisyncoccia > Phycocordibacterales > UBA6899 > MHLP01. The sequence continues at coordinate 2,614 of JAYTEB010000102.1, forward strand.
GTATGGCTTGCGGTTTACTATCAAGACGGGGAAGCGGTTCTCGAGTTGGTAGATCGACTTCAGTGTCTCTATCACCGAGAGCCCGAGGTTGTAGTCGAACGCATAGACGTGGAGCGCGGCGTAGTCTTCGCGCATCGAAGTAAGTACATACCCCATTTTTTTACAGTCATCACAATTTCCTGCATTGGAGTAAAAGTAGATGACCGACATGGGCTTGTCCCCGCATTGCTTCGCACGCTCACGCAAGAGGAGATAGTCCTTTGCCTGAAGGAGTGAATAATACTTTTTCAAGCTGTTTACCTCGGGGTCCGTGGCACCCCGCTGATCCTCCATGTATGCGAGTCGTTTGGTGAGGTTGTTTATCTCATTGATCAGAAAGGTATTTCCGCCACCCTCGTCACAGGATGCGTCGGCCAAGAGCGCGTACTGAATTTCAGATTCGAGGATATTGCGGTTTATGGTGTCTTCGATGTTTTTTATTTGCCCGAGGCGTTGGTTGTAGAGGTAGTCGGAAAAGAGAAAAATAATGGCAAAAATCCCTAATGTAATAAAGAAGACCAGTATGTATTTTCGGGGGGAAAGATTTTGTTGCATAAGTGTTATTGTGTATTAACGCCAGCGAGCTTCCTGTGAAGACACAAGGTTCCAGAGTGAGCGCACAAGCCAAAAAGGAGCGATGAGCCCGTAAAGCAGAAGGAAATAGAGCATGTCCCGCGTCACCGTGAAGCGCCGGAGCACCATGCGTGCACCCATGATAACGAAGAATATTGTTGTAAAAAAGAGGCAATAGACGACCAATCGACGAAACTCGAGGTTGAGTGAAAACCAGTCGAATTGGGGCCATCCATGGGGAAGATGAAATCCCAACGCACTATATTGGAGATAGCGCTCGTACGCAAGGTGTCCAATATTGCGGATATACATGGCACAAAAAAATAGTGCGATAAAGATAGAGAAGAAGGCAAAGGGCATGGTCAGCATTCCGAGGTTGCCAAATTTGGGATTAAAAAACATATGGCGATACTTGAAAAATGCATTTTTGAGGAACCCAGACACCCAGCGCACGCGCTGCTTGTAGAGGGCGCGTGGCGTGCGTGGGGAGACGGTGTAGACGAGGGCGGTGTGCGCGTTCTCTATGCGCATTTGGTGCGACTGCAGCCGAAGTGCCATCTCCATGTCCTCGGTGCCGTATCCATGGACGAAGTTGCCCACGATAGTAAAGACGCTGCGCCTATAGATAGAGAATGGCCCTGGCGTGACGTAGAGACCGTTGATGCGGCTAAAGACCTTTCTGGTGAATTCTCCGATCATGTATTCCGCTGCCTGTACCCTCCGCAGTACGTTGTCTGGGTTGTGAATCTGTACGGAGGGCGTAACGGCCATTATTTCCGGGTTATCGAAGTAGGGGATAATCTCCCTCAGCGCATCTGGTGCCACAAAAGAATCCGCATCGAGACAGCCGACAAGGTCGGTGGT
>JAYTEB010000103.1:0-4071 GCA_043735605.1 Candidatus Lloydbacteria bacterium
AGTAGTGTGGAGATTGAACCATCGACCGCGCAGAATCCTCCATTGGTTAACTCCGTGCGTGGTGTTCGGAAGGTGTTGCAGTTCAAGCTAGAATGAATCCTGCCCCTCGTGCCGCGCAGCCACGAAACTAAAGCAACACTCCCCCGCATCGCGTGCGAGAAAACAAAAACTCCCCAAGGGGAGTTTTTGTTTTGTGGAAGAAGTGTGGCTTACGCCTTCTTCTTCTTTGCTGCTGCCTTCTTCTTAGGAGCTGCCTTCTTTGCTGCCTTCTTTTTTGCTGCCATAAAAGTGGAAATTAGTGATTTATAAAAATGAGTGTTTCGACCGCAAACATCATTTAGTGATGTGAGTGCTCTTGTGAAAAATTTCATTGCTAGCAACGAACACTCCTACTACTATTATCCCTCGTGCTTCATGCATACTCAATGTGTTTTAAAAGAAACATGTGGATAACTTTTATTTTTTATTTTTTTTATTTTTCCGCGTCCACAAAAATTACTTCGTGCTCGAGTGTGATGCGCGTCTCTTCAAAACATTTTTTTTGTATGTCGCGCACAAAATTTTTTATTTCCTCACTCGTTGCATCTTTGTAGTTTACTATCACCAACGCTTGCACACTAAAGCATCCAACATTACCCAAGCGTACCCCCCTCATGTGGAGCACGTGGTCGATGATCCACGCCGCAGAGAGCTTCATGAGTCCCGAACCAATGTCGTAGTGTGTGGCAAGAGGAAAACGTGCAAGGAAAGCCTCGCCCACAGCCTTTGTGACTACAGGGTTTTTAAAGAATGAGCCTGCAGTGCCCACAGTCGCAAGTGCGGGGAACTTTGCGGTGCGTATATTGATGACCGCGCGACGCACCCCGTGTATGGTCGGCGCGATGATTCCTCTCTCTAGAAAATATGCTGCGAGGTCTTTGTAAAAAATATTCGATGTACTGTGCTTTTTAAATCGCAGCCCCACGCGCATGATGACGAGACCTGCTCCCTCGTGCTTAAAGACGCTGTCGCGATAGCCGAACGCACACTCGGTATTTGTGAGAGTGCGTACGCACGTTTGTGCGGGGTCGTACACCTCGACCCACTCGACGACTTCTTTTACTTCGCATCCATATGCGCCGATATTTTGCACCACCGCACCACCGACCGTCCCCCAAATGAGTGAAAGGTTTTCTACGCCCCAACACTCTTCCTCAACCGACCGCGCGACCAGTGCATCCCAAGATACTCCTGCGCCCACGGCACACAGTCTGTCGTCTCCATCTTTCGAAAATGAAATTCCTTGTATGTTCATCTGAAGCACGAGCCCCATGTACCCCAAGTCGTCCACCAAAATATTCGACCCACCACCCAATACAAAGACTGAAAGCGCCTGCTCTTGCGCAAAATGAAATAGCTCCGCCACCTCCGAAGCATCAGCAACCTCCGCAAAATATCGTGCAGCCCCCCCCCACCTTAAATGTAGTCAGTGGCGCAAGCGGCACATGTTCACGAATAGTCATGGTGCCATTGTATCACCGAAGCACTGAGGGTTATGGTTGCACAAAAAAAATACACCCACATGGGTGCATTTTTCTTTTAATTTTACTTCGGGGAGGCGTTGGTGCGGCCGGACTTGATTTGCGTTATCAGCTGCGTACCCTGCTCCTTTAGACTAGCGTCGAGGCTCATTGCTTTCTCTATGGCGGCAATAGAGTCGTCAACCCTCCCCGACTCGAGATACCCTCCCGCGAGAGCGAAGTAGTCGCGACCTGAGGCAAATCCTCGTGCAATTTTTTCATTCACGATGATGATGACCTGATCGTATTGCTTGGTATTGCCATATGCATTTATCAGGCGTGAATCGTAGGCAATCGCCCCCGCATTAAATGGGGCCATGACCGTGGTCGCGAGTGCTGCATTTTTCTGATAGATGAGAGCGGCAGCGTAGGCAAGTGCTGCCTCGGGGTTTTCTTCGGCGAGCTCGTACGCAGTCTTCGCCTCTGCTTCTGCGCGCGCGTAGTCTCCCGTAGCGATAAACATCGTGGAAAGGTCGATACGCGTCGACTGGCGATTGGGTGCTAGCTCGATGGCCTTTTGGAAATGCACGAGCGCTTTGTCGTACTCACCAAAACGCGCGTGGAACATTGCAGCAAAGGAAAGTGTGCGCACATTCTGCGGATCGCGTGCGAGCTCTTTTGCAAACTCCGCGGCGGTTGTGTCGTGGAACATGCGGCGAATGTCCTCGGGTACGCGAGGGTCCTGCGTCTGCACTGCGAGCTGGGCGAGCTGCTCGCGCCCTTCACTCGTGCCAAACAAGTCGAGGTCGAGCACGTCTTTCATCGCTATTTTTTTCGTGTTGCCCACACTTGGCACAAGTACCCCCTCAGGGCGAATCGAATTGATGAGTGCCCTGTTTGCGTTAATATTTTTTACATTTACCACATACACGAGTACACAGGTCATGGCGACGACTGCGCCGAGCGCGATGAGCATATCCCCTGTCTCAAGTGCGTCCGACGCCTTCACTTTTTTGTGCGCCACTTCAGGGGGCAGGGCGTCAGCGTGGGTTGTGTGCATGTAGCCCAAGAATGCAAAGAAGATAATGTAGCTGGTGAGATTGTCGAATACAAAGATATTGTGTATGAAATATCCTGCGAGCATGCCCGTCAAGATACTACGCTCGACGATAGTGAAATGATGCCGACGTGGGAACCAGAGGTAATAGAGTGTCGCACCAAACATAGAGAGGTACGCGAGGAGCCCGAGCGCGCCACCCGCGATAAGCCAGTCGAAGAATACGTCATGAGAGCGGTCAAACCATGGCTCTTGATTCCACATTTGTGGATTGTAATGCTTAGCGAAGACATAGAGGAAGTTATCCTGCCCCCATCCTAGGAGCGGGCGCTCCTTGAAGCCCTCCCACGACATACTCCAAATCATAAAGCGAGACTTGGTCGTATTGTCGTCGAGCGAGATTGATGCCATGCGCGCGAGTGTGGGGCTCCCCTGTATAAAGGCAGCATCTTTAAAAGCAATAAATGCGCCGACGAGGAGTACAAAGCCCGCAACCCCTCCGATCGCATATTTCTTCCACTCTGGATGGTCTTTATCAAAAAGTGCCACAAGTAAACACGCAAGGAAAGCTCCTCCCACCACACCGAGGAGTGAACCACGAGTCTGTGTGTAATAAAGAATGACGAGGTTGATTCCCGCAATCACCGGATACAGCCACCGCAGTGTATTTTGCTTTCCGTCACGGAAGAACAAAAACATTGCAAGGAAGGCATGGAACAGCGTAAATACTGCGAGGTACGTCGCGTTGCCAAATGTCGCATCGAGGCGCGTAGCACCCTGATGAATTTCGGCTTTCCCTGCAAGCTGCGAAAATGCGTACACAGCGACGATAAGCGACACGCCGAGCGACGTGCGGAAAAACCACTTCCATGCATTCTCTGTCGCAAGTACTGAGGCGGAAATAATGAAGTACAAAAAGAGATGCGCATGCGTGATGAGCCCTTCCATGCGCTCGTAGTTGGACCAGAAGCTCCGATAAGGATTTACTCCATTGAAATCCGCAATAGTAATGACGAGGAGGAATGCCCCCGCCGCAGCAAGGATCCAAGAGAATCTTGGGCGGTACGCTGCATCAAGAAACATCAGGAGCGCCCATGCACCCAGCATTATTTCCACCAACACGCGAAAGGCAAAATTCTTTCCAGTAATAAAGGGGAAGAACATCGACTCAGCAACATACAGACAAATAAAAGGGGTAATGAAAACGCATGCGAGCACAATAAAACGCAGTAGATCTTTAATAGACATGCCCTCTACTATATAAGGAATGGTATTTTGTGGCAACGTGGGGCACGAAAGAAAACACTATATCTTACTATGCAAGTTTTTAGGCAAAGACGTGAGACTTTTTGCACATCGCGTGTGTTTTCTATAATATAATGAACATGAAAGGAGTCATACTCGCGGGGGGCAGCGGAACACGACTGCATCCACTTACAAAAATTACGAATAAGCATCTCTTGCCGCTGTACAACAAGCCAGTTATTTTCCACGCCGTCGAGAAGCTCGTAAATG
>JAYTEB010000104.1:0-10304 GCA_043735605.1 Candidatus Lloydbacteria bacterium
ATTTCAAGTTCGAAGACTTTGAGCTTGTGGGGTACGACCCACACCCCACCATCAAGGCACCTATTGCCGTATAAACGACTTTCACCTATACTCCTCAACGGAGTATAGGTTTTTCATTCAAGGAACATATGATCATCTCCCTCATCGCAGCAATGGACAAGAAGCGTGGCATCGGTTTTGAAAACTCCCTTCCGTGGGCAGGCCAGATCCCCCGCGACATGGCGCGCTTCAAGGAGCTCACGACGGGCCACACAGTCATCATGGGGCGCAAAACATTCGACTCTATCGGCCGCGCACTCCCCAACCGCATGAACATTGTCCTCACTCGCGACAATAACTGGAGTGCAAAGGGGGTACGGCGCGCGCACTCACTCGCGGAGGCTCTCAAAGAAGCCGTGGCAAACGGAATCAGTGAGGAGGTCTTCATCATTGGTGGGGCAAGTCTCTACAAAGAGGCCCTACCGCTGGCACACCGCATGTACCTCACGGAGATCGACGACGTATTTCCTTGTGACACCTTCTTTCCCGAATACGACCCACTGGGATGGAGACAAGCATCGCTCATCCTCCACCACGCCGACGACCGCAATGAATTCAAACTCAAGTTTCTTGACCTCGAACGCAAATAATCAAAACCACCTAGGGTGGTTTTTTTATCTCATATAGGACCAAAGGGAAAGTTACTTTCCAAGACTTTGTTTCACAAAGTGGAGTGCGCCATGAAGGCCGCCAATGTCGCCGAGGGTGGAATGTTCAATAAGTGGAAGCTCGGGATAGATGTGGAGTATCCCCTTTAAGTGTGCGCGGACACGGTCGATGGGGATGCCTATTTGCTTCATCATGGACCCTCCTATGACGACGATGTCTGGCGACCAGTGTACGATGCTGTTGTTGAGACCGTACGCGAGTACGCGCGCCATCTCCTCCCAAAATCCTTCGTCAGTAATTTCATATGGCTTCTTGCCATAGCGCGCAGTCACGGCGGTGCCCGATACTGCCGCCTCGAGGTCGAGCCCGATTCCACATACAGAGGTTTTGCACAGCGTGCCGTCTGCGTCGATTATTTGGTGCCCCGGCTCGAAGCCCATTGCCGAGACATCGATGCGCTCCCGCACAATACGCACGCCACCCACCCCCGTCGACACCGTCAGGTAGACGACGATAGCGTGTCCCTTACCCCCGCCCGCGACCGCCTCCCCAAGCCCCACGATGGCGGTATCGTTTTCGATAAACGTAGGACAACCAAATGCTGTCTCGAGTGCCGCCTTAATGGGCTTTGCGTTCCAACCCTGGAGATGTGGGCCGTTCAAAAATTTAGTTTTATCTCGAGAGAGTGTGCCTGCGATACCCCCCGCAGCGGCAACAGCCCTCTCCCCGCCCAAAAGCTCCGTCGACAAATTTTTGAGCGCGAGCATCCCTGCGTCAAAATCTTTTGGTGTAGGAACTATTTTGGGCTCACCAAACGTCACCCCGTCACGCGAGAGCGCCAAGCGCATATTTGTCCCCCCGATATCGAAAAGTAGATACATAAATTTGTGTAGTAAATGAAATAAATTATGCGTTACTAAGCAGTGTCTTTCGTGTACCCTCTTTGTAGTCCTCTACGTTGGGTTGATCGTAGGGGTTCACATGCATGAGTCGCGCGAGGTAGATGACCGTGAGCATGCGCCACTGCAGATACGCACCGAGCACAAATGGCGAGATGGCAGGAAGTGAGACTTCAAGAAGCGGTAGCTGATGTTTTTGATATGCCGCCGCCGCGCCATGGTGGATAGCACTCATGATGTCGTTTGGGCTTTTTTGCGCGATTCCCGACACAGGACCCACTAGCCGCAAGTCAGCGGGGACTCTTTTACTCGAGATGTGCTCGGCACGAATGAGCATGGTAAATTTGTCGCGCGGCCCAGCAAAATACAACTGCGCCATCGAGTGCAGGTCGGTCGAACCAACGGACACAATGGGGGTGAGACCCGCGTGCACCAAAGCACCCGAGCTGTCGACTTCTTTGCCAAGAGACTCTGCGATGAGCTGCCGCTCCCATTTTCCCAGCGACTCGAGTTCGGGGTTGAAATGAAAAATGTTGAGTATCGATATCCCTCGCTGCATTTCACCAAAAAGCATCTCCGCTGCATGGCGAGCAATGTGGTGGTCGGTATTCGCGGAAAAAGAACGTGCGAGCATGTCTTTTGCGCCGTTTTGTAATCCCACGACGTCGATACCGACGATGAGGAGGGGGAATATTCCCACAGGGGAGAATAGGGAAAATCGCCCACCCACAAGTGTGGGAATTGTGAGGAGTCCGTACTGCCTCTTTTCTGCCAGCTTCCAAAGCGGTGAGCCATGGTCGGTCGTACAGACGACGCGCTCGTCGATACCAGAAATTCGTTTGGCAAGCATACCCATGAGCATCTCGAAGTTCACGATGCTTTCCGTAGTCGTACCCGACTTACTGATCAGATTTATAAGGATTTCTTCTTTTGCGCTAACTTCATTATGTAAAATCTCTTCGATGTCGGAAATAAGCGTTGTCGACACCGTGTCGAGAAAAATTATTTTGGGCGCACGCGCCGTGAGGTGGTCGAGTGTGCCACGCAAGCCCTCGTAAACTGCTCTCGTGCCCAAATTGGAACCACCAATACCAATGACAATAACGTACTTTAGTTGCGAGGAATAGTATGCCTCAGCGACACGCTTTGCCTCCACTAATACGTGCGGATCCTCTGGCAACCGAATCACGTCGTTTGGCTTTGTGTATCCACCCGAGCGCTGGGATGCAATTACCCCAAGCTCCTCATGCAGTGTGACAATAGACGCATCCGAGGTGAGGGTGCGCGCACGAGAGACATTTGAATAAGTTAACGTGAGGGGTGCATTCATAAGTTTTGTGACGACTTGATGATGTCGAGCTCATGGAGGCGGCGCATATACATAATGACCGTGCGTAGATATTCTGCATGGCTCCACGTGAGCGGCGCCGCACCTATCTGCTCTCTCGTGTAGGGGTTGAGCTGCTCCGAAAGAATTCCGGAGTGGAGTGTGTTGCGCTCGACCCAGTTGAGGTCGGCGCGCACGAGGTCAAGGTCGTGGTCATTTTTTGCTATGGCAATCGCATGTTGGGTGTACCACAGTGTAGTAATAAACCAAGGGTTGCCGGGGACGTCGGCACCCGTCCGATAGTACTGGTCGCCGTCATAGCGTGCGATACCACCTGCGGGCGTTGCAATGCTGAGGTGCTTTTTGGTTTTCGCAATCGCGCGTAGGAGGCGCTCGTCGTCGGGGGCGAGAACCCCAAAAAGGAAAATACCATATGCACTCGATGCATCCACGGTGCGGTCTTCCGTCATCACACCCGCACTATCAATGATGATAGAGCGAATAAAGTATCCCTCTTCGACGTCATAAAGGTGTGTGATGATGGCCTCTTTCATTTCGTCAGCAACTCGATCGAAGTTGTGCTCATTGCGATCTTTCCCGAGAATTTCCGCAAAGCGTGCAGCCACCTTCAGCCCAGCGTAGACCGTCGCCGCAGTGTATGTGTGTACGCCGAATTTTTCTTCCCAAAGATTATATGATTGCTTGGGGAGTCCTGTGTATGGGTCGCGATATGAAGCGAGAAATGTTGCCGCCTTAAGAATGAAGGAATTATAAATTGACTCAATATAGTCGAGGTCTTTCGAGGCAAGCCAGTGCTCCCACAGTGCCCAGAGTATCAGTGCCGTTTCGTCTTCTTGTATCGGTAGCTCTGGGTGCCCACTCACCATGTAGCCGTGCCACGAAGACCCGAGGGACATATCTGCACGATACTTGTGCATCAAATAACCATCCTTCGTGACAACGGTATTACAAAAATCAAAAAACTTACGTGCACTGTGTCTGTCTCCAAGCCAGTCGAGCGTCACTGCGACGTATGCCGCGTCGCGGGGCCATACGTATGCATACGTATCACGCCCACCCTGCAGCATGTCGGAGTCGCCCGAGGCAATGATACCCCCATGCTTGTCGACGTGGCTACGTAAATAAAATTGTGACTTCTTGAATAGGTCGATTACGTTGTCTCCAAGGCCATAATAGTTCCAAGGGTTTCGCTCCACCCACGCACTCCAATAGTCGCGTGCAGTACGCATTACTTCGTCCGGTGTATTCGCAAGCACATATTGGTTGAGCTCCTTAGCTTCATCAACCGAGTGGCCCATCGTGAGCCAGTAATGAAACGTTTCGACACCCTCACCCTTGATGCGCACATTCATACTGACAGTGGAGTCGACACTACCGTGCTCTATGGCATTTTTAGAAAGCAGACCATCTTCAGCGTCCTTGTACGTCCCCTCCTTGCCCTCGATACCAAATATTCCCACGGTGTAGTCGGAAAGGCCACGCCCGTCCGCAAACGCATTCGCGAGGAATGCGCGGCGACCCTCGTAGTGGATGACCGCATTCGTTTGTGGGTCATAAAATGCCGTATCTCCTTTTTCAGAGTGGTAAAGCTCAAATTGGTGGTTAAAAAAGACGCGAACCTCACGCTCGTAATCCTTGCGGTTGTGGACTTTTACTTTTCGTAGAAAAATATTTTTCTCATGAGAAAGCACGTCAGTAAAATGGATCTCCAGCCCAAGTTGGGACGAAAAAGCACTGGTAAGGCCTGTGAAGGCGATATCTGAGCGCACGTCTATCTGCCATGAGTTGTCGTCGAGCCACGAGAACTGCCCGTCCACCCACACCCCAATACGATGCGCATTGGAGCCCCCCGCTTGATTTTCAAGTCCTACGTATGGAAAATAAATATCCCGCACCCGCGCATACGCGTCAGTGCAAATAAGTACTGTTCCATTCCCAAATGACAAGGACTTCGCCATCCATTTATTTTACCACAACAATGCACTATTCGCCGAGTCCTGTGGCAGTGCGGATTTGCGCCATCTTTGTTTGCGCTTTCGCGCGAGCATCCATGCCGCCTTCGTGAAGAATCTCCTGCACAATCTCGGGGTGAGACTGGAAGTGGTCGTACCGCTCTCTGTGTGGAGCAATCCAGTCAAAGAACTTTTCAGATAATGCCTCCTTTGCTTCTTTGTATCCGTACCCCCCACTTTGAAACTTGGCGCGGAGCTCAGCATCCTCAACTGCCGTGAGAAAAAGTTTATGGATATTATAAATGTTGTTTTCGTCGGGATTTTTTTTATCCTCAGGTCTTGCGCTGTCGGTCACAATGCTCATGATGCGCTTTTTTGTTTCCTCGGGAGCGCCGAAGAGCGGAATATGGTTGTTTTTGCTTTTGCTCATCTTCCCTCCGTCTACCCCAGGCACCGTAGCAACATCTTTTTTAATGAATGCTTGAGGGAGGGTGAGCAGATTTCCATATGCGCGATTGTATTTACCCGCGACCTCTCGAGCAATTTCGACATGCTGCTCCTGGTCGCGCCCCACCGGCACCACTTCGCCGCCATAGATGAGGATGTCTGCCGCCATGAGCACTGGGTAGTCAAAGAGCCCGACGTTTATTTTCTTGCGCATCACTGACAATTCTTTTAATTCGCTTTGCGCATATTCACCGACAGAGCCAGGGTTAGTTTCCGCAATGTGATTCCATATCGCCTGCTCCACGCCTTTATATGCATGCGCAAGCTCAAGCATCGGCATCGGGGTAACGGTGTTCAGTATCCACGTAAGCTCGTGTACTTCGGGTACGTCAGACTGTCGAAAAAGTCTTGCCTTCTTTGGGTCAAGGCCAAAAGCGAGATAGGTGCACGCAGCGTCGATAGTGTGCTCCACGCGCTCTTTTGCGTTCACGAGCGAGGTCATGGAGTGGTAGTCGGCGATAAACACATACGCGTCGTAGGCGTCGTCATTACCAAGCGCGATGTTTTGCTGTATGGCACCGAAGTAGTTGCCAACATGGAGCTTCCCACTGGACTGAATGCCTGAAACTAGCACCTTCTTTGGGGTCGTCATGATGGAGCAATTTTAGCAGAATGATGATTCTTTTGCTACTCAGCGCGGAGCTCAATGAAGAACGTCGAACCCTTTCCGGGGCCCTCCGAATCGACCCAGATATTCCCCTTTTGCGCCTCAAGCATACTCTTTGCCACATAGAGGCCGAGTCCCGACCCTTCGGTATTTTGTTTTTGCCCACCGGAGCCTCGGGTGAATTTACCAAAAAGATGGTGAATGTCATCTTGAGAAAGCCCAATGCCCGTGTCTTTCAGGTTGATGACGATCATCCCCCGCTTCTCGTCCCTCGCCACCGAGACTGCCACACTTCCCTTGGGGGTGTACTTTATGGAGTTGTCTATCAGGTTAGAAAAAATTTGGCGAATCTTGCCATCATCAGCAGTAGCGATGAACTGCGTACCTTTGGGTATGTGCACACTAAACTCCAATCCCTTCTTTTGCGCTACTTGTGCAAAGTCGTCCCCGAGGTCCGTGATCATCGCGCCAATATCCACGGGGGTGAGCACGTATGTCATTGTCCCTTGCTCAATTTTTGATATGTCGAGAAACTCCGTCACCATCTGCGCAAGCCTGCTTGCCGAGCGAAAAATCTTCTCAACGGGCGGTCGCATTTCGTCGGAAAGCTTGCCATATGAATCTTCGAGGATCATCGACGCATAACCCCTTAGTGCCGTGATGGGCGTACGCAACTGATGCGACACAATAGAAACGAACTCGCTTTTACGCTGGTCGATGATACGCAGCTGCTCATTGGACTCTTGGAGTTTGCTATTTGTATTTGAAAGCTGTTCGGCGAGCGCAGCAATCTCCTCACGTGCTTGCACTTCCTGCTTCACACTTCGGATAAGTAGTAGCCCAAAGGAGGCGGTTGCAAGAAAGATGAGGCCGTCGATAAGTCGGTCGGTCGCCGTTGTGGCAATGAGGATTTTTGCAAAATAGACAACGGCAATAATGAGTACAAATGCCTGCGTCGCGAGTACTTTAATGTTGAAGAGTTGGTGTTTATATATTGCATATCCAGTAAGGCCAATGAAAGGAGTGAGGAAAAGTGGTGCATGTCGCACAAAACCCGAATTGTTGAAAACAATAGGCAAAATAAAATTAAAAATCAACAATAACGAGTAGGTAATCGTCGCACCAGCGAGTAGGTATGAAAGTTGCTTACGCTCCATGTCTTTCGCGCGACGAAGCTTCTGTATGCCAAAAAGAAAACTTGTCACAATGAGCCCAAAAACGGTAATGCCAAATAGTGGAATGAGTGGCCCGTCATCTATTTCGGTGGCGATGCCGCTTTGTGAAAAAGTTTTTATTGCGCGAAAAATGTATGGGGAAAGGGTGAGTAGTGCGACAAGGATTACCTCCGGGATTAGGATGTAGCGGTACCATGGTGGTAGGGTGTAGTCCTTTCGGGGGAAAATATAGAATAAATGAAATATCAAAAATGAGTGTAGCGTAGCAAAAAAAACAGTAGCGCGGAGTGCATAGAGGGTAAATAAGGGACGCGTATCCCCGTGCTCGCCTATTCCCCAATAGTTTGCAATCGCATAGCAAATCGTTACAAGAGAAAGTGCAAGAAAAGCCCTGTTTGTGGCACTTTTTTGATCACTATTAAAAACAGCAAGACCCAAGAGTCCAATCACTGCCATGATGATGGTGGTGACAATGAGGGTGATGCTTCCTGAAAATAAAAATTCCATGAGTATGGTTTAAGGGCGTACCAATTCAATATCAGGAGTTTCTCGTTCCGTCATGCGCGTCGGCGCCTCGGCCTTCCCTGTGCGAAACAAGGCGACGATGCGCTCACGAGAAACTCCCGCAATGCGTGCGATGCCGTCGGAGGCAAGGGTGACGATCGCCTCCTCGCGCGCGTCGAGCCCCCCGCCCCCCTCACCCCTTCGACGAGCGAGTGCGGGGATGCCAACGAGCGGGTGGAGCCAGAACCCTTCTGCCATGAGCTGTATCCATGCACGCTCGAGAAGTATGCCCAACTGCACGTAGTCACCGAGGGTGGGATTCCCTTTTTTGCTGTACGTTATCACCCCCGTCGCAGCACCGGTCGCGTAGAGTTTTGCATTGTCGCTGACGATGAGCTTGGTGAGCCCGACCGTGTGGAAAAAAGAAGTCATTCTCCATGATCTCATCAACCGAAATATAGGCTTTCCTTGTTTGGGTATTTCGAGGCTCTCTTCCAAGAAACCCCTCGTTGTAGTCGGTGCCCCACCTTCTGCTTTGGTGTCTTGCCAGTGAATATGGGTGAAGAAAAAGTTGTGCAGCGTTTTATTTCCAAAAAGTACAGACTCGTTTGCTGCAGCAAGCTTACCCAGCGACTTCCGGTCTTCGTGTTTATCAAAAAGCTGTAGTGTAAATCCTGACGCAGCAGAAAAAATACTCGTGAGCGTCCCCATCTGCACCTCTGAGAGAGGTGTATTTTCATATGGTTTTCGGTTCGTCGCTCGCTTGGCAACTGCACCCCGCAGCCGAGTGTCGGGTGGAGGGGTTTTGCTATGGGTAAAGGTGATTGTTGAAACGGGAGCATCTTTTTCGGAGTGAGGAAAAAGACTGACAAGACAGGAGAGCCCGTAAAATGGTGCGAGCGTCGTGATGTTTTCGACCAATGCTCCAATGGCGATCAGTGAGCCGTATTCATTCCAGTTATACAGCGAAGGGTCACTCCCAGGGATATTAAAAATATGTAGCACATTTTCCTCAAGCGCAAACCTCCATGGCTGCATGTTGTCTCCGGATGGCGCGCGTGAGGCCTCAATCAGAATTTCTCTAATGAGTGTTTCCATTACCTCAGTATAGCAAACTTACTCTGATATGCCGAAAATCTTTGGGAGAGAAATCACGTATCGTCCCGTCTGGAGGCGCGATGAATCAGTGATGAGCGAGCGCAGCGCGTAGGCGATAGCTCCACCGTTGATGAGCGCAGTACCGCCAATTTGCGGCCAAGAAACAATACTTTCTCCCATCTGAGCGAGAGAGTTGCGCATGCGGTCGGTCGTGTATTCTTCACCGACATATGTTGCGATGATTTTCCCGGCCTCTTTTTTAGAGAGTAATGCGAGCACCTCTTTTGTGCTCTTTGGAATTCTATCGAGGAATGGCGGAGTCGCAGGATCGAGGTCGTATCGCTCGACGTCAATCATCCCCGTCTCTTCATTGTCGGTAGCCATGAGGAGTGGGATGCCCGAGGCGGCGGCACCCTCGCGCAGTGCCTGCTTCATGGCCAAGCTATCTACCTCGTCGATAACTACGTCGAGCCCGCCCATGAATTGAGGAGTGTTGTTTTCATCTAGTCCGTCGGAAAAGAGCACAAGGTCAAGGTAGGGGTCGAGGTCGTAGAGCCTACGTGCCACGATGACCGACTTCCTCTGCCCAATTTCGTCGAGCGCATACGGGAGGCGGTTGAGATTGGAAAGGTCGAGCGTGTCATTGTCGGCAAGTCGCAAGTGCTTACCACCACCCTCAAGCACAATCGCGAGTGCCACGCTATAGCCGACAGAAAGCCCCGCAATACCTATGTGCATCTCACGAAATGCGTGCTGCTCCTCCTCGGTAATGAGGTGTTTGTTGCGCGAGGTGCGAATGCGCACAAACTCATCCTCGGGGAGTATGCCCACTAAGGTTTTTTTCCATGGGTACCAAGCAAAGACGCGTGACTCTGGTCTATGCAAATACGCCTCATTCATTGTGGCGATAGTGTCCTCGAGTTTTCCTGAAACATACAGTGCGGGGTGTGTGATGGCGGCAAGCTCACGCACCATTCTTGGTGTGGCGTCCACAAGTGTGATGTCGGGTGCGTTTGTCAGTGTGGCAATGCGTAGACGCCCTTCCTCTGTGACGGCAGAGAGGATTTCAGGCTTCCATTGGGTTGTGTCGGTCATATGCGAATAGTTAACGAATATATTTAGGCTTTACTCCCACCTTAAAATATTCTGAATCCTGATACGGCTTGAGTAGGACACGCGGGGTGAGCTCTCCTCCCACATGCGTGAGCAAAAAACGGTATTCTATACTCTCCTTCTCGAGTGTCGCCTTGATAAGTTTAGTGAGGTTGCGTACGAGCGACAGCGACGACTTCGCCTCTTGGCGCAGTTCGATAACCACTTGAAGTACCGGTGAGAGATGTTTGTCGACGACACGCTCGAGAACGAACTTTCCCGTGAGATGTTTCAGGATTGTTTTTGTATTAAGTGCGTGGTGGAAGTGCTCGGGATACATATTGATACCATGAAATGTGATGGTATGGTCGAGACGGCCTCTCAGTGAAACGAACGGCATTTTATCTCTGTGCACCCCGACCTTTTGCCCCGCAAGTGCAGCCGCCTCTTCAAATGAAAATACGCGCCCTTCAT
>JAYTEB010000105.1:0-3983 GCA_043735605.1 Candidatus Lloydbacteria bacterium
GGGAATCCGCTGACGACAATAAGATTTCCCATTTTTGCTCCATCAATACAGAAAGATACTTTCTCACATTGTTATAGCTGGAGTAGGGAAATGTGGGTAGTTGCTTTGCTCCGCACATTGTGATATAATTAAATTATAATAGTTTGCACTTTGACTCTGTGCACCGTCTCTCATTCTTCCTCCCCGCATGCACACGAACACGTCGTGTCGCTCTTGTGTATACGGGGAGGGAATGGATACGTTTAGCTTATCCCCACGTCTTGTCGTCGAACAAGATGCCCCTCCCTAAAAAAAGAATTATGGGAATCTTCAAGGCATTGGGCTTGGGTTTGGCGATACTTATCCTGAAGTTGCTCATGCCGGACGTTGTGTCCGGACTTGAGGGGACCCTCTCTTCGTTCTTTGGGGTAACCGAGACCGTGCTCGCGAACGTGCAGTCAAATCTCGAGTAGCCCCGCGCTGTTCTTTTCAAAAAACAACCCGCCATCTTTTTGATGCGGCGGGTTTTTTGTACCAAGACTAGGGCTGGCCTTCACAGGCTGCTTCTGCGGTGAGGAGAAAGAATCTTCTCGCCAGAATACCAAAGAGTGTCGCAGTCAGAATAAATGGCCAAAAGGTTTCTCCTTGAACTAGGAACACCATGAGGCAAATGAGTGACACGATCAGAAGCACGACGAATATCACGAAGCCCGTGAGCAGTAAGTGAAACCTCCCGAAATCTTTTGTCGTTTCCATGAATCCTCCATGAAATAGCACCTATTGCAAAGATACAATAAATCGGTATAGTGTCAAGCACACTATGCACACGCGCACTGACAAAAAAGATACACACTTGGTAGACGCCCACATTGGACCCACGGAAGCCTTGGTGCGGGAGATTTCTGCTATAAAAAAAGAGCCCGAGTGGATGCTCGAGCTGCGTTTAAATGCACTCGCATTGTGGCAAAATGCGGCATTGCCCACATGGGGGCCCGACCTCTCAGGTCTTGACCTCGAAAACATCACGTACTATGTCGACCCGAATGTGAAGGAAACAGACGACTGGAAGGAGTTGCCGAAAGAGATCACCGACACCTTCGAGAAGCTGGGCATCCCAAAGGCCGAGCGCGACTACCTAGGCGGTGTGGGTGCACAGTTCGACTCGGGCATCGTGTACCATCGTATCCAAGACGCGCTCGCCAAGAAGGGGGTCATTTTTGAAAACATGGACGTCGCCCTCGAGAAATATCCCGAGCTCGTAAGGGAACACTTTATGACCAAGTGTGTCCCTGTGACCGACCACACCTTTACGATGCTTCACGCTGCGGTGTGGAGTGGTGGGACATTTATTTATGTACCAAAAGGTGTGTCGGTCGAGCTTCCTTTGCAGGCATATTTTCGCATGAACAAAGCACGCTCGGCACAGTTCGAGCATACGCTCATCATCGCCGACGAAGGCTCGGAGATTACCTATATAGAGGGGTGCTCTGCGCCACAGTACACCGAGAGCTCGCTCCACGCAGGCTGTGTCGAGATATGGGTCAAGAAAAATGCACGCGTGAAATACATCAGCGTTGAGAATTGGTCCAAGAATACCTACAATTTAAATACAAAAAAGGCACTCGTGTTTGAAGCGGGCCTCATTGAGTGGGTCCATGGCAACATGGGCTCGCGGGCGACCATGCTCTACCCCTCCTCTGTACTACTCGAGCGCGGTGCACGCTCGGAGTCGCTCGGCATCGTGATGGCAAATACAGGACAAGTGCAAGACACAGGAAGCAAGGCAATACACATGGCACCCGACACGGTGTCTGTCATCCGCTCGAAGTCGGTGTCGAAGGGCGGGGGAGTGTCCAACTATCGCGGGCTGGTGCGCATACTGCCTGGGGCGACCAACGCCCAGTCGTCGGTCTCCTGCGATGCGCTCATACTCGATGACCACTCTGTGTCGAATACGTATCCGTCGATGAAGAACGAAAATAATACTGCCGATCTCTCGCATGAAGCACGCGTGGGGCGCATCGGCGAGGCAGAAGTGTTTTATTTGCAGTCGCGGGGGTACTCCGAGGCCGAGGCCCTGCGCCTTATCGTCGGTGGCTTTATGGAGCCCATCGTGAAGGCTCTCCCGCTCGAATATGCGGTGGAGCTCAATAAGCTCATCGAGCTGGAGATGGAGGGCAGCGTTGGGTAAAATAGTTGACAAAAACAGCGTGAGGTAGCAGAGTGGCTAAAGTATGTGTTCTCCATAAAGACAAAATATTGAAAGGTTTACGATGAAAGTTTCATTTGGCAGTTCGCCGCTGGTTTATGATGCGCGGCCCCCGAGTGATCACCCGTGGTACGACAGCAAAGAAGAGATCGCACGTGCAATCACCTCACTCGATACATTTACGATCCTCGCCGAATCGCGCCACCATGCTGGCTACGACCGCGAAGAGACGCTCTCCGAATTTTACGTATTCGGCGGGCGCTTCCGCTTGGACCGTTGTGGAAACACACTGCGCGCATCGGTGGACCCGCTCCCCGAGCGTTTCCGCGTACTTGCGCCAGTCCTCACACACGAAGAGTTCTGGAAATTTCATAGCGAGTGCAGAGTGCATGATCCGCGCATCGACACGTCGGTCTCCTACTCGCTCATGCGTAGCAGTATCCCCACAGAGATGCTTCGTTGCGGGCACTGCAATCATTATTGGAAGGCCCAGAACGCCTATGACACACATGTGGAGGCATCCACCCAGGTCTGCTCACTCAATGAATTTATGGGCAGTACGCTTGCAGATGTGCATGAGGCATACTTTGCAAAACGTGGCGTGCAGTATGTGGTGCAGCCAGAAATGTTGCTCCGCCGTGACGAGTGGATAGATCTCTCTCCGAAATACCCCAATCCCACCCACAGTTGGGAGCGTGATACGGTGGTAAACAAAACGGGATGGCGAGGGAAAGACGATGGAGTGAATGGCGCCACTATCATCAAGCGGGGCGACGAGACATATTTCAACATCCGGACGTACTTTCACGCCGAATGCTGGGCGCTCTCTCTTGCTGGAAAAACCAAGAAGGATTTTACCGAGATGTTTGTTACTGCTGGATTTATCGACCGTGTGCTTACTGCAGTCCCGAATGAGTATGGCTCGGAGCATTATCGCGGCCCATGGTACACCATCCCAATGGAGAGTGGGGGAGTGCTGCGTGTGGGCTGGCGCAAGCGCGTGATCGAGATCGACTGGAGTGGTTGCCACAGCAAACTGCACCACCGCCTCGCAGCTCTTTTTGCCAAAGAAGAAACGACGCACACCGAGCATATTGTGCACGCAAGCGATCGTGCGCACGCCATCGACTGCCTCTCGCGCATCCGCTCATGTCTCGAGCTCGACTGCGTATAGCAAAAACACACCGACCCACCCTGGGTCGGTTTTTCCTTCCCCCATCCTTCATTTCACTCTATAATAAGAAGGTATGCGACTTCAGGACATTGCCATGCTCTCTACTCGTGCGTTTAAAACGAACCCTACGCGTACGTGGCTTACCATTGCGGGCATGGGCGTGGGCACCGGTGCTGTGGTCACGCTCGTGGGCTTAGGATTCGGACTACAAAACATCATCCTCGAACAGATTGTCTTCGGGGAAACACTCCTCTCGCTTTCGGTGAACAACCCACCATCGCGCGCAGTGCAGCTCACCGACCGCTCGGTCAAAGATTTTGAAAACTTTCCCAACGTGAAAGACGTGTCACCCATGGCGAGCTTCCCAGCGCTCATCACTATCGACGGGCTTTCGGGGAATGCTTTTTTGCAGGGCGCTGAGCCCGCGTTCTTTCGCTACTCTGGCGCCACTGCGGTTGCGGGGGACCTTTTTCTTGACGGTAACGAAGCGAAAGACAAAGACGGGGTGCTCCTCACCAAGGCGGTACTCAAGCTCTTTGCCATCAAGGAGCCAAAGGATGCTATCGGCAAGGTGGTGACCTTCCGCGTATTTATTCTGAAAGAGGGGACAGACGAGTCCGA
>JAYTEB010000106.1:0-1652 GCA_043735605.1 Candidatus Lloydbacteria bacterium
TGCGAGCGGAAATTGTCCACCAGTCGCCAAATGATTATACTGGCGTTTGTTTCTTTGTTGCTGAGGCGGGTTTAGGGGATAGTGGATAGGTTCTTAGGGAGTATTTCGAGGGGCGGACCGTGCCCGAACCCATCTGCGCAAGTCCCCGTAAGCATGTAATCCCTCCGCTTTAAGGAAAAAGTGAAGAGTGGGAGCCGATGTCGACCAAGAGAAGGATGAGGACGCCATCCTGTTTTTGGTACACCAACAATAAGTCACCCTTGATGTGGCACTCGCGATGCTCCTTCATGTCCCCACCCAACTGATGATCACGATATTTTCCATCAAGTGGCTTCCCGAGAGCGAGCGCATCAATGACGGACTCGAGTACTGTGAGGTCAAAATTCTTGTGTCGAGATACGCGCTTGTGTGCCTTGCGATATGCTTTCGTTGAGCGTACGAGGTACATACTTATGGATTAGCAAGAATGTCCGCATGGAGCTCTGCTGCGGTGCGGAAAGATTTCCCACTTCGGAGTGCCTCCTCCACTTCCAACTTCATTTGTTGTTTTTTTTCTGCCGGCCAATATTGTGCGCTCATCGGATAAAATGGTACCTCCCCCGTGCGACCCACTTGGGTGAGGAAGAGCTTCACCCCACTCGACATATCGAGACCCATCGCCTCGAGCGCCTTACGCGCGCGTTGTTTCGTCTTGCTGTCGATACGAATTTGTAGTGTTGTGTTCATACCTCAAGCATAGCCTCCGCAACAGCAAGTGTCAATACATTGTCATTACCGCTCAAAAACGATAGGTGTGGTCATTGCGCTGGGTGACGCTCTGTACGACATTTCCTCTGCTGGTCACAACGTACTGGATGCGGAAGTTGCCCACACGCACACGAAAGGTGTCGACGGTGCCGTGAAGTTTTTTTATATCAAGTCCATCCAACTCATTCCGCAAAACACGTTCAGTTGCAGCGAGAATACGCTCGCGATCTGCTGGGTTGACCTTGGCGATGAGTTTAGTTTTTTGATCCATGAGGCAGCGTATCTTTCAGAAGGTCAACGAATTGAATCATGGGAATCCCGCCGCCTTTTTCTTTAGTGAAGTCTACAACCGTTTCCCACGTGCCCTCATCTCCCCATTCGTCGAGGACGGGCGCAATGCGAAAGACTGGGGTGGAACGGCGCACCACCGTGAACGAGCGGCCCTTCCCAACTGCTTTGATATATGTTTCGAGATTTTCGCGGAGCTCTTTCACGCCAATAATGCTTGATTTTTTTGCGGTAGTTTTCATATGGCAAGTTTACCCTTAGATTATCTCTACGTCAACGTATAGACTATCCCTATCTCAGGAGGATTTTACCTGTAGACTGGTCGATTTGGGGGGAGTATTTGTTGATGAGGGCAGTCACGCTTTCGGGCACGTCACGCTGTGTTTTTTTGAGCAATGCTTCGATGGAAGTAGGGTACGCGCCCTGCCTCGCCTTGTACTCTCGGATTGCCTGCTCGAGCCCCTCAACGAAGTCAAGGAGGGTGATGCGCTCCTGCACGATGCGCTTACTCTCGTCATTATCCGTCGTTGCGAGAATGGTTTCAAAAAGCGCCCTCGACTTTTTGTAGTCAGTAGCGTCACGCATGAGGTAAATTCCATAAGTACGATGCACGAGCT
>JAYTEB010000107.1:0-1634 GCA_043735605.1 Candidatus Lloydbacteria bacterium
ACTCTTCTCCAACGCAAAAAGGCAGTGAAGCCCCTCCGTCATTCTGACGGAAAAAGGAGCCCAAAGGCTCCTGCTCCGGCGAGTCGTATCATGGCGATATATGACCATCGACATGAACGACAACACAATAACGAGCATCGCACAGTTAACACTGCTCATCAAGTCCGCAGAAACACTCGGCAAGGGGTGCGTGAAACGGAAGGATGAGAAAAACAGTGTCTATGCATGGATGAGTGGCATCCTCATGCGACTGAATTATCCGAAACTCGGAAAGCGGGACAAAGGAATCACGCGGAAGTACCTCATCCGCTATTCAGGATATACAGAGACGCATATCGACCATCTCATCGCGCGATGGAAAACGAGCGGGTACAAGCTCCTTCGCAAGGAACGTACACAGCAACAATTTGAGCGCGTCTATACCAGAGAGGACATTGCGCTCCTTGCGGATGTCGCACTTGCCTATCGCCATCAGAATGGGAGAGCACTGCGTGAGGTGTGTCGGACTATGTTCCATGAGTACGACGATATCCTGTTCGAGCGACTGGCAAAGATATCGGTGTCTCATTTGTATGCACTCAAAAAAACAGCGGTGTTCATTGCGCGCGGTGGGATATACACCAAGACCAAGGCGACTGCGGTACCGATTGGAGAGCGCAAGAAACCGTTCCCCGGAGGGAAGCCGGGGTTTATACGTGTAGATTCGGTGCACCAAGGCGATTTGGACAAGGAAAAGGGAGTCTATCACGTGAATCTTGTGGATGAAGTGACGCAGTGGGAAGTGGTGATTTGCGTCGAAGGGATATCGGAACAGTTTCTCCTTCCTGCGCTCGAGGAAGCACTCTCAGTATTTCCATTCCACATCATCAACTTTCATTCCGATAATGGGAGTGAGTACATCAATTATCGAGTTGCGTCACTCCTCGAGAAACTGCGTGTGTCGCAAACAAAGTCACGTGCACGAGAGTCGGGAGACAATGGACTGGTGGAAGGCAAGAATGGCGCGGTTATACGCAAATACATGGGGCATGCACACATACCAAAAAGGCATGCGCCCGCGATCATGGAGTTCTATCGCATGCACTTTAATCCGTTCATCAACTATCATCGCTTTTCGGCATTCCCCGATGAGGAGGTGAGTGCGAAAGGGAAAATCGTGAAGAAGTATCGCACCTATCTCACGCCATGTATGAAGCTCTGTGCAGTACCGCATGTTGAGGAGTTTCTGAAGGATGGTGTGACTATGCTCACGCTAGCCAGTGAGGCAAAAAAGCAGACGCACTTTGCCGTTGCAAAAGCAACGGAAAAAGCACGGAATATATTATTTAATTCATTTTCGTCGCCAAGATGATACACTCAGTTCACTGCCTTTTAGCTATTGGAAAATACTCTTACGTCATGAATTGAACACACCCTCGACGTGATGCCTATTTTTCTTCATCCAGTCATGCATCAGGGCAAGACCAGTCTTTGTGTCTACTTGTGGCACCCAGCCAAGATCTGCTTTTGCTCGACGTATGTCTGCAACAAAGAGCGGCTGATCACCAGGGCGAACGTCACCCGGCACAAGGTTTGGCAGATACCCAAATTCCGTATCAATATGCTCAAAAAATTCCTTCAGTGAGAGGGTGTTT
>JAYTEB010000108.1:0-10016 GCA_043735605.1 Candidatus Lloydbacteria bacterium
CTTCTCTAAGGGTTATGCAGGCAATAACTCAATCCGGCCATTAGTGAAAAGCAGTATAGATTAGTGCCCCGCCAACGTCAAGAGCTATACCTATCAGTGGGGATAAGCAAGGGGATATCGTGTGGACTACGGATAACTACTCCTTTGGGGCACATTCGCCCTCTCCTGCGGAGGGCGAAACTATCCTCGACGCAAATCCGTCAAGTGAGTGACTTGACGGAACCAAGCTTTGCGCCTGCGGAGTCCCCAAAAGAGTAATTATCCTCCTCGTGGAAGAGGGTGTGTGCCTTACTTCAGACCTTTTCGCTGAAGGCATCTTTCGTAATAACTCTCATATTGTGCGACTAGGTACATACTCTCCCCCACTTAAGAAAGTACTCCTCCGCTCATCCATTGCCGCAGGTTTGCGGGCGACTACTTTTTGCTCCTTATTTTGGGAATACCCAAATCTTTGCAGATTTTTTCAGCGAGGTGGTTAGTGATTTCAGTGTGGCGTGGTACAGCTGAGCTGTGGTCATTCTTTGGATTTATGTAGAGCGAGTGGCGAGAACCTTCGCGCTCAAACCAGCAACCATGCTCCTCTATGTACGCAATAAGCTTCGAGCGTTTCATGCGGGCACGGCGATGCGAAAAGTTTTCCGCTCTACGGGAACAGACTGCTTGCGAGCGGCTACCTTGCGGTTGTATTCGAGCACCATCAAGAGTGCTTCTTTGAGGTTTTCTTTCGCTTCTCTCATTGTGCGCGCCTGCGTGTTGGCGCCAGGAACCTCCTCGATCCACGCAGTGACCCAGCTTCCCTCTTTTTGGTATACAGCGGTAAATTCACGATTGTTCATAGACTCATTATGCAAAAAATTGAGAATAAATCAACTACCGCCCTTGGCCGCTTGCGGGCGACCATTTGGGCGGACCACCTTACTAATGCCCCCCGATGTGTACCTTTGGCTGCATGACTACTTGGCTGAGTCCCACTCAGTGCCTATGTCCGCGGCAGTTTTGTCTGGGTAAAAATAAAGGTCGCGATTTTCTTTCATGTCGTGGTGAATTAGGCTTTCAACCAGACCCTGCATTGGATTCTTCATATCGTCCGGACTTCCGCTCATCTCCACCCCATTAGTGTAGACCCTCAGCAATTCTCCATTTTCAAATTCCATCTTCAGGAGCACGTGCGGGCCCATCAGTATGCGCCCATTCCAGTGAATTCCTGTATAAATGTTTTCAACAACCCTACCGTCGTTATAGGTTATTTTTATTTCAATACCATTATGATTCAAAGACGACCCGAAGCCATATGTTGTATACGTTTCAATTTGCCTTACGGATTTAAAGAAGTCTTCAATTCTTATGTACGCAGTCGCAATAGCTCCAGGATACCAACCACTTTTGTAGCGTGCTATTTCGGGCTGTAATTGATTATTAAAAATTGAAATGAGTTTTGGATTCTCCTTGTTGACAATATCAAATTCATTCTTTTTTATTGATGTCGTGTCATAGATGAGGTACGTAGTGGAGACAATGAGCAGCACCATCGCGAGAGTCCATATAATATTTTTATGCATATGTATTTATCATCATACGCGAGCTTGGTACAAAAGAAAAACACCCAGAGTGGGTGTTTGAAAAGTCATGAAGGAGTATTTTTTACACTTGGCGCACCGGCCATGATTGCAACGCCACTTGATGTGCCGATGCGTGTCGCACCAGCGGTGATGAGTGCCCTTGCTTCAGCATAGCTCCCGATGCCACCAGAGGCCTTGAGCCCCATATCGACGCCAATAGCGGCACGGATGAGCCTCACGTCAGCAATCGTCGCGCCCCCGCGAAATCCCGTTGAGGTTTTGATGAAGTCTGCCCCCGCACGCTCGGAGAGTCGGCACGCGATGACTTTCTCCTCGTCGGTAAGCACCCCCGTTTCAATGATCACCTTCAAGAGTGCATTGCTTTTGTGTACTGAGTCAGCAATGAGCAAAATCTCTCGCTCCACGTACGCATGATCACCCGACTTCAGACGTCCGATGTGCATGACCAAATCGAGCTCGGAGGCACCTTGCAAAAGTGCCCGCACTACTTCATTCATTTTCGTCTCGGAGGTCGTCGCCCCAAGCGGAAACCCTATCACAGTGCAAATACCCACCGTGCCGGCCCGCAAATGTTGCCCAGCAAGCTTCACGTACGATGGGTTGACGCACACAGTCGCAAATCCGTACCGCTCAGCCTCCTCACATAGTTTGATGATCTGTGTCGGCGTCGCCTCAGGGAGGAGTAGCGTGTGGTCGATATATGATGCAGTGTCCAAAAGCATTCTCCATTTTAAAAAAGCACCTCTGCGGATAAGTCTACTCATGCAAAAAACAAAAGCAAACGCAGGTGCAGTATGAAAAACCGCCACCCAAAAATGGTGGCGGCTCAGGAGCGTACGATACGCATATAGTGACGATGATGCATGAAAACAGGGCGGTGTGGGGAGAGTGCATACGCGTCACCATCGAGACTATATGTTCGCCTTATCTGGCTCCCTACTTCGCCTTGGTAACTGAGGATTTTTGCACGCATGGTACAAATTTGCTCCTGGTTAGGTTCGTGATGAGCGAGCTCGGCTGCGACTCCCATCCGATACTCCTCGACGTAACGTTCCACAAGCTGCGCTCCGTCGACCAGATAGTGGCGAAAATCAGGGAAATACTTTTTCATAAGCATGACCACAAATGCGACGCGATCCATCGGGAGTTTGTAGAGGAAGCGATTCCCTTTGGGCTTTTTCATCTGCACCTGCGCAATGAGTATCCTTCGTCCTTCTGCAAACGAGAAGCCGATCGTCATCACTGGTTCACCTACATAGTGCACGACGAAACCAAATACCCCATCAAGGTACAAATCGTGGTCAAACTCACTGTGCGAATAGGCGCTATGCCCACGCGTGTAGTTAAGCGTCACCTCGAAGTCTGGTATGCCGAAAGAGAAGTTTCTGATACCGTTGTACGCATCGACGAGTGTGTTCCACTCAGTATCGAGTGACACATATCCATAACGCCACAGTGAGCTTTTTATTTTGCGAAAAATTGCATATGTGGGGTCTTGTTCGAAAAGATCGTAATACGACTGCTCAAGCATAAAAACACTCGAGCAATAAATTTTCACCCTCTCTTCAACAGCGCACGAATTCCAAAACCCTAGAGGAAGCCTACTGCAATGCAGGAAGGGGTCGAATGGGTCGTACCCACTGGAAACCTCCTCCATCTCCTCGGGGAATGCCGCGAGTCGCTCAAGAAAGCGGTCGATTGTCCGCGTTGGCAATACCCCATTGGGAATTTTGCGTAGCTCTTCTTTGTAAGTACAGAGTGGTACTCCGATCATCGCCATACTCCCCTCCTCTCATTTAATCTGAAGAACAGATGTGTCTAAAATACATCGAAAAATTTCAAATGTCAACTTATCAAATTTTCTTTCTTCCACGCTTCAATAAGTTTGTGGTTGCCTTCAAGCAGGACCTTGGGGACGGCGTATTTTTTCTTTTTCCAGACGAGCACTTCGGGGCGGGTGTAGACGTCGGGGCTCGCCGTGCGCTCCTCCTCTACGGAGTCGAATGAGCCGAGTACGCCCTCTATCTGGCGAGCGACTGCATCGATGACAAGCATGGCGGGGATCTCCCCTCCTGTGAGCACGAAGGGCCCCACGGAAATCTTCTCGGCTCTCAAAATCCTTGGTGCACGCGCATCTATCCCCTCGTAGCGCCCAGCGAGGAAAATGATATCGTCATATTTTTTCGCCCAGTCGCGTGCCATCATATTTGTAAACTGTTTACCGTCGGTTGCGAAAAAGACCATCTTTACGCGCCTCGTTTTCTTGCCCTTGGCCTTCGCTGCGGCCTTCAAGTACGGCTCTGCCTCGAGCACCATTCCTGGGCCCCCGCCGTAAGGGCGTTTGTCGACGCGTGCATGCTTGTCGTGAGTAAAGTCACGCGGGTTGTAATATTTTATCGAAAACTTTTTATCCTCCTGCGCACGCCCGAGAATCGAGTCATTCAAATACGCTTGCATAGTGCTGGGGAAAAGACTGATGATGTGAAATCTCATGCACAAAGCCTAGCCTATTTTCAGTAAAAAACAAACACCACGCCCGTGCGCAGTGTTTCGATCTTTGACTCTCTTGAGGTCAGGGGTGCTTCTTCTTGTGCTCAAGATAAAGTTTTCCCAATGCTTGAGTCGCCTGGTTTCCACGATTTTTGCACACCCGTAAAACAAATTGCTCGAAGTCTTTACGGCACCGATCGACCATATGCACCATAGCACTATTCGCTCGCACATGCTTGGTTTCTTGGTCGAGGCGCCCGAAGATTTCTTTTGCCTTCTGTGTCAAAAACACATCACCCTCACCATCAACATAACTTCTTTTAAAAAGGTCAATAAGTTTCTTCGTTTCTGCAGATTCTTTTTGAACACTGAATACCATGTCTCTTCTCCACAAGAAAGATTCTTGCTTCATGCTACCAGCCAGAAGTGTCTTGTCAAAAAATGACTAAAAAATTCATTGAGAAATAAAAACACCCCACAGGGTGGGGCAAGTTCATGGTCGAATTTTTTTAAGGAGGTTTATTCCCTTTTTCTTTTTGCTCAGAGAGAGCGTTTTGCTTTGTTGAATCCTGCTTGCGACGTGCTTATCGTATGCCTCGAGCGCCTTATCGCCTCGACCGCGACGAATATTCTCTACGATTTTCTCAAACGCCTTCCACTCAGCGAGGACGACGCCCTGCTTTCTCGCATCAGCACCCGCGAGCGCCGTGTCCTTTTCAAGACGTTCGTATATTTCTGTTCCCCTGCTACAGAGCTGGTCGTTTCCTGCTCCGTCGACATGCATTTGCCGCATGTCGATGATGAGCGTTGCGGTACTTGGTTCAATCATAAATCTTCCCAGTAGTGTAGAAGCCTACAAAATCTTTTTTCATGCTACCAATCTTGCAATAAAAGTCAAAAAACGCCCAACAAAAGTTGGGCGTAGGGAGTTGGTGCACTGTGCTAGCGGTACAAATGATGATTTTTGACCTGACAGAGAGCGAGAATTGCCGCTTGGAGGTAGTAGCTCTGACGATTGATGAGTCCGTCAGCAATAAACGAGATCCCGCCACCATGATGCTTCAGATTCTTTGTGCCATAATACACATCGCTCGCATCCCCAAGCTCGAGGCCTGTGCGTACAAGGCGTGCTATTTCATGGGGTATCACGAAGCTCGCAGTCGAACTCTCGCCACGGTGTCTGGCATTATCGGCGACCATGATCCACGCACGGTTATACATCACCTCACCCTCGTCAAAGAGCCCGCCCTCTTGGCTCACGAAGTAGTGCGCATCAGGATGAAGGCGCATGACTCTCTCGAGTCTGTTTTGTGCGCCCCTCCGCGTCTCTTCCCCAAATGGCTGGCTGCGCACACCGGAATCTGTCTCAATGCCAGTGAATGAGAAGGTGCCCTCCGGAAAGACTAGTCGAAATGCTTCCTCTGCGACCGCGATTTTCACTGGGTTCGTCGAGGCGATGATGACTTGCTGTGGGACCTTTGCACCAAAAGCTTCTGCCACATTGAGCGGATCGAGCTTTTTTAGTGTGCGAGACGTGTTGACGACTTTAACCATATGCACAATCTTAAAAAACAGACTTTGCCCATGGTAACAATTTTTATTTCAAAACAGTAGGTGACGTTGCATGCAACATGTGGCACGTTATAATGAACAAATTACTATTGAAAAACTTTGTATGAAAAAAATATTGCCCCATCTTTATCTGCTCGGCGCGCTCCTCGTGTCCACAGCATATGCCGCCGCAAGTGGAGAAGAGTCTGATGGCCACTCACACGAGATGGTGGCAGTCGCAGATCCAGAGAGTCGTATCTATGTAATGATGGGGGTGGGTGTCGTCTTCGCACTCATGGTGGGCTGGTTTGTGTGGTCAAAAATAAAAAGTAAGGCCCCAATGGGATAAGGCGAACAAAAAAACCACCTGCAGATGCAGGTGGTTTTTTCTTGAAAAATGTTCGCAAAACTCAAAGTTTCAATTTTGGATACAATGCGAAGTCCTGGACCGTTTCAGTGTTCGCGAAGGCGTACTTTGGGTACGTCTTCCGAACCCGAAATCGGGAAGGACGAGCAGTGTGCTAAAATTAAAACTTTCGGAACTATGCTTTCAAATCTGCTATTACGTCGTCCATATCCTGATGCAATACTCCGTCGACCACCTTACCTCCACCCCCCTCTTCTGGGGTTGTGCTCGGTGTGCGCTTGCCGCCCTCAGGTTCGTTGATCTTCAGGTTGACGCGTGCATTGTTCTTCATACCCACCACACGAAGCAATGTACGAATCGCCTTTGCGGTATTGCCCATGCGGCCTATGACTTTGCCCATGTCCTCTGGGTCTATGTCGAGCGTCAGGAGTACGCCCATATCATCCGTGCGGCGCTCCACGACGACAGCCTCTGGCTTGTCGACAAGTGCCTTGATAAGAAACTCGAGAAATTCTTTGTCGCTGTGTGTTTCTGCCATAAGGTTTTGCTAACTATCTAAAAGAATCGCGAGGAGGCGGACTAGGCCAACTGCGTACTACTCACTATAGTGGTTATTATATCCGAGGGCAAGTATTTTTCATTACAAAATAAAACCACCGCTCGGGTGGTATTTAGTTGTTGTCAGAAATATTCGCAAGGAGCGTGTAGTTGCCCATCACCCCAAGGGGCGACGCCGGCTCACCAATCAAATGCACACTAAACCCTGCGTCGAGTGTCTCGTTCATCACTCGGGTGGCCGGCGAGTCGACGCCAAGCGCCATCACGGGCTGGTGGGCCATCTTCCACATTCCCAAACCGGACTCATCTTGTGCACGGTGGTGGAGCTCCTCATGGGTCCAATGTGCAAAGTCAAAGGTGCGCACAAGAAATGCATCATACTCCAAATCTATAGCAAAAATTTCAAGCGATATACCCTTCATGAGTAGGCTCTTCACCTCTTGGAGGGGTTCGCTTCGTTCGCCAAAGCAAAACACGGGAAACACGAGCTCAGAAAACGGCTTTGTGTTTTCAGCTTCGATATCATCGGACATAAGCACTCCTCTTTTCTCAAAGTCTCTCCTTACGCTACAGGAGAACAGAGAGACGTCAAATAGTGCCCGTGGAAACTTCGCCCTTTACCAAAGAAGAGGGTGGCCCGACTGCCGGTAAACAAAAAACGAGCAGATTGCTCGTTTTTTGTTTTTTATTTCTTTAGGTTATGCAGCGGGAGTTTCTGCGGGTGCCTCGGCTGGCTCTGTGGCAGGTACTTCGGCGACGACTTCAGGCTTTACCTCCTCCTTGACCTCTTCAGCCTTCACCTCGGCTGCTGGGGCTTCTGCTTTGGGTGCTGGGGCAGGTGCTGCTTTCTTTACCTCCTCCTTAGGAACTTCTTTGACGGGCTTCGTCTTTTTGTTCATTGCGTTCACCTTCTTGCCTTCGATGATTTTCGCATCGACGAGTAAGTTGTGGACGGTGTCCGAGGGCTGTGCGCCTTGTGCCATCCAGAACTTTACCCGCTCGGCGTTTATCTGAGGCTTGCCCTTGCGTGCGTCATAAGAGCCCACAAATTCTGCGAGTCCTCGCATTTTCTTTGGAGAACGGCGATGATCCTGCACAATAATGCGGAATGATGGGTCGTTCGTGCGTCCAACGCGCTTGAGTCGTATTGCTAACATGGGGAGATACTAGCAGACCCCCTCAAATTGGTCAATAAAATAGAGGCAATAAGACCTATTGACGCAATACTATAAATATGATATGATTTTAACAGGCAATTTCGCCACAATCGATTGAGGTTTCAAATGATGAACGTTTTTGCTTTTGTTTTCTTCGGCATCGGATGTTTATCTTTCATGGCTATGTTTTTGGCGTGGTGTTTCGGGCTAAGTCGACAAAATTCGCAACCGTCAGCACGCCTCATAACTTCCCTTTGGATAGCACCGACGGCATTCCTTGGTGCCGCAGTGGCACGCTACCTCGCCTAGCAGCGCCGATCGACGCACGGCAGCCCTAAAGAGGCTGCCGTTCTTTTCTTGCAAAACTACATAGGGTACCCCTATGTATGTGTATGTTCATTTTGTGTATTATATGGTATAATAGATATATGCAGACACTCGAGAAAAATGCATTATTTTGGGATATTGCCAAGCCTGAGCTTGACCCGAGGGTACACCAACGCTTCATCATCGAGCGCATCCTCGGACGTGGCGACATCGACGACCTCGCTTGGGCAAAAACCCACTACGGGGAAGACGCACTGAAGCAGGTATTTCTTTCAACGAAATCTCTCGACAAACGCTCGGTTGTTTTTTTTGAACATTACTTTAATATTGACCCTACGCTATGCACGAACAAACCCTCGCTCGAGAAACGCGAGCCCTTCTGGACAAGATAGCTCCACAGGAGTTTCTCAACAATTTTTACCTTGCAGGTGGCACCGCACTTGCACTCGAGCTGGGGCATCGCATTTCGATTGATCTCGACTTTTTTGCACCGCATGATTTCTCGCTTCCCAAACTCAAGGAAATCCTCCCCAGCATCGGAACGTACGTGCTCACCAATGAGGAGTCTGGGACGCTCGACGGCATGCTCGACGACGTAAAGCTCACATTTTTGCGCTACCAGTATCCCCTACTTTTCCCACTCGTCGCGTATGGCGACATGCGCATGGCAGACCCGCGTGACATCGCCGCGATGAAGCTTTCTGCCGTCTCGTCACGCGGTAGTCGCAAGGACTTTGTTGACCTCTACTTTTTACTCAAGACATACCAGATGAGCGAAATAATCGGTTTTTTTGAAAAAAAATACGCAGGGGTCACGTACAACAAACTGCACCTCCTCAAAAGCCTGACCTACTTCGCTGATGCCGAAGAAGAACCAATGCCACAGATGCTCGTGCCACTCTCATGGGAAGAGGTGAAGCTGCGCATCATCACCGAAGCAAAATCCCTTGCAATCGTTCAATAAGATAAACCCCAATGTCCGTTCTTTTTTATGCCAAATATGGTAGACTGACTATAATACAATGACTTTTTTACTCGTTGGACAATCTGGTTTTCACATCCCCATCACGGCGCTCTTGATTTTCTCCTTACTCGCACTACTCGTCGCGATATGGATCGTCTTCACCCTTATCATCCGCTACCACTGGAAGAATTATGGTACGGGTGGGGTCGAGGTTTTCACCATGAACTTCGCATACCTCGCGGGGTCGCTCATCCTCATTGGTCTCATGCTTTCCTCGGCAACCCTCTATCTCTTTTCATCAACCTAACCCACCCTTACGATGATCGAAATTGCTGATTCAGAAAAAATAATACGCGTCGTACGCAAACACTGGTTCGTGCTGCTTGGCGACATCTTCATGCTCATTTTTTTTGTGGCTATTCCCGTAGTGGCACTTTTTCTCTTTCACCTCCTCCCCTTCGACTCGATACTCCGCTTCGAAGGAAGCCAAGCGTCAGCCAGTACATTCTTTTTTTTCGCATGGATCTTTATCGTATGGATGATCGGCTGGAACATGTGGACAGACTACTACCTTGACGTGCTCCTGCTCACCAACAGCCGTATTTTCGACATCGAGCAACACGGGCTCTTCAGGCGCACGTCGGCATCATTTCGCATCAACAAGATCCAAAACGTAAGTGTGCTGCAGGTGGGAATTATCCAGACCATGCTTGACTTTGGCACACTCAAGCTGGAGACTGCGGGTGAGGGTGAGGACTTTACTGCGAGTTTTATCGCACACCCATATGAAGTGAAAAAGTTTATCAACGAGCTCCAAGACCGCGACGAGGAGAGCTCGAAGCTCGTACACTTCGACGGTGCCGCAAATGCACGTGTAGCCATGAAAGAAGAAAAACTTACCAGAAATGACGGCGAAGGTCTGTAACTAAACTCTATGCAAGAAAAAAATACACACAAACACAAAGAACAGGAGAGCCCACACACCAAATTCCCCCCAAAACACATCGTCGAGGGTACTATTC
>JAYTEB010000109.1:0-3919 GCA_043735605.1 Candidatus Lloydbacteria bacterium
TGGAACACCGTCTCATGGCACGAGACCATGTCTGCGATAAATCTCCTCGAAGCCGTCTCTCGTGTGGGCGAGATAGCGCTGCTCACCACCACAGACAAAAAGCGTGGCCTCATTGTGGCCTCCGTCGACGGCGTCGCGAGCGACGAAACGCTCGCCACCCGCTGGCGCTTTTGGGTAAACAACGTCTACGAGCCCCGCGAAGCAAGCAGATACTATCTGAAGCCTGGCGACATCGTGGTCTGGAAATACACCGAAGACCCCACAAACTAATTCCCGCAACAAAAAACCGCTTATGCGGTTTTGGGTTTCCTGAGCAACTCATGCGCAAGTGGGGGTATCTCGTCCCAATGAAAAACGCGGGTTGTGTGGGGTGGGAGTGCCCCTTGGTTCCACGGCATGTCCATGAGAAGCACGGGTATCCCCTTTTCCCCGATAGATTCGGCGTTGTGAAGCCCGTCGTCGATCATGAGCCGCACGCCAAGTGCATCGCACAAATCGCCTTTTTTCTGAGTGTGCCCGAGGAGGTGCACATCGAGAAAAAGATTACCGAATAGTTGATCCACGAGCTCGAGAGTAGGCCCTGCCTTTTCTGGCTCTCGTGCGGTGATAGCGATCAGATCGTATGTTTGTGCGAGCATGTGGAGGGACGGGAGCGCACCGGAAAGAGGGGTAATCCCTTTGTGGTCATCCGAAAAAATAAACTCAGTAATACGGCTCACTGCTTCTTCTTTTGTGCACTCCCACGTATCATGCAGGTGCCAAGTTGTGAAGTGATGCAGTCCATCATGCGTGGTGCCATACCTCTGGTTATGAAATAGGCTCATTCCGAGCATGAACTGCCATGCAGTGTCATCGAGGTCGACTCCGATTTTTGGTCTTCGTTGTTTCATAAAGGATACTCCGCGGGGAACTCATAGTATTATAGACACTACCCGAACTGCAAAAATGAGTCAAACAAACCCTTGTGCCCTTGGCTGGAATCGAACCAGCATCGCATCCTTCGGAGGGACGCATCCTATCCATTGAACGACAAGGACGAAGCCTTTAGTATAGCGATATGTCTTTCATTTGCAAAAGCGTGATAAATCGCTAGACTACAGCGATGATTCCCCCACTTAACCCAAAGGAAGTCCAGTGGCTACTCAAAGAAAAATACGGGGGCGTTGCATCACCCGCTTTCGACGCCGACGTCCAGCGCATGAAGGGTGGCGAGCCTCTGGCCTATGTGATCGGCTGGATTCCTTTTTATGACTGTAAAATAGACGTATCACTAAAGCCGATGATCCCCCGCCCTGAAACAGAGTTTTGGGTCGCACGTGCGGTCGCCGAGCTCCAAGCACTCGAGAAGCCGACACTGCGCCTCGCAGACACATTCTCTGGCTCTGGTTGCATAGGCGTAGCCCTTCTCAAGCACCTCCCAAATGCCACAGTCGATTTGAGCGAATTCGACCCGAAGCTCACAGAGCAGCTCCGTATCAACGTCGCACTCAATGGCATCGATGCCGCGCGTGCAAAGTGCGAGCAAGCCGATGCGCTCTCAGCACTCACGGGCACCTATGACGCAATATTTGCCAACCCTCCATACATAGACCCGAAGGCGATACCCGAGATGGACGAAAGCGTGGTCAACTTCGAGCCCCACCTCTCGCTCTTTGCGGGCGACCGCGGACTTGATTATGTGAAACTGATCATCAACGATGGTGGGCAGTATCTCCATGCAGGTGGCACTTTTTATATCGAGTGTGACGCACATCAAAAAGAGTGGATTGAGGAGCTCCTCACTCTACATACAGCGAGCCTCTCCGAGGGTACCCCTTGGAAGCACGAATTCTGGCTCGACCAATACGACCAGGTGCGTTTCTTGATACTCAGAAAAGCGTAGCAGCACAGCGAAGAACGCACGCGTGAACAAGAGTGAGAAGTCAAACGGGAAGCCAAGAAAAGAAAAATGCCCAAGGATTTCTTGGGCATTGCGGTGGGGACGATTGCGTCAGATGTACGGAATCACCCACAACATGAGGATGGTGTGCGCTGCTGCCAGAAACCCGAATTCCTTTTTATTACTCGAGAAGACTGCAAAGGCGGCGGCAAGTGCGGCGACTCCAGCAGCAAGGGCGATGAAGAAGTTAAGGGTAGTTGTGCCGAGGAAAGGAGTGGCAGTAAGGTTGATGGAGAGGGCGAGAACGGCGAAGGCAGCGGCGTGGATGTTCTTGGTAAACTTGAAATACACGACCACACCCACAAGCATCGCGACAATGGACATGAACATGGCACCACGAGTCATGTCACGGTGAACTTTTGAATCCACCACGGCGGTTGGCGTAGCCGCTCTGGTCTGTGTTCCCACAGTCACTGAGGCGGTGTTTTTAGGACAGACGATGGTGATTTTTTCGCGCTCAGTATGCGAGGTGCACTCAATCGGTTCTGACTGCGAAGCAGCAAACACGCTCCCTGCGGCGACAAACAGCGCCACAGCAAATGCAAATAATGACTTCATTCTTTCTCCTATGCGATATTGTGAGGTTCAATGGCCGTTTATATAATACCATGAACACAAAACATGTGCAAGTTTTTCCTGCCCCCGCACAAAAACTAAAGAATTTTGGGGTGATTTTGAATCCTGAGCTTTGAAGAGCATAGCGCATAAAACAAAAAACCGCAGATGCGGCTATTTTGAGTCTGGTGCACCTAGCGGTGGCGGGAGCCACCCTCTTTGCCTGCGCGATGTGCTTTTTTGCGCTGAGATACTTTTTCTTTTTTATTTGCCATGAGGGTAATCTACAGTATTATGCCCGTAATTTCAAGACCACCAAGGATTCGAGGTGTGGTGTATTGGGGTAGAAGTCAAAACCGGTAATTTGCTCTATAGAGTAAAGCCCTTTGAGTAGCGAATAGTCCCGTGCCTGCGTCTCGGGATTGCAGGATAAATACGCGATGATGGTCGGTTTTTTCTCAAGTATCATCGCCACCACCTTTGGGTGGAGTCCCGAGCGCGGAGGGTCAAGCACGAGCACCTCTCGGCCATCAAGTAGTCGTGCATCCATCTTCTCCGCAGGGATACACTCGGCGACGTAATTATCAAGTTTTGCGTTTTCTGCGTTACGCTGTGCGGAGTCTACTGCACCTTGCACTATCTCCACCCCGTGCACACGCTTCGCTTTTTGTGCAAGGAGAAGCCCGATGGTGCCAACGCCAGAGTAGAGCTCGAGCATATTCGCGTCAGCAGGTATTGCAGATGCCATCGCCTTCATTGCTTCTTCAAACATGGGGATGTTATTTTGAAAAAATGAGTCCCAAGAATAGGTGATGTCGCGCCCGAGAATAGACTCGTGTAATTCGCTTTCGCCCACTTGCCACAGCTTTTTTGTCGGCACTGAGGCGGGAGACTTTTCCGTGGAATGAAAGACGATGAAGCCCGTGAGCCCCGCGATATCAGCCACAGTAAATTCTGGTATCTGTAGCTTCTTTGCGTAGAGCAGGGCGATTATTTTTCCCGTGAACTTACTCTCACGCACCACCAGTGTTTTCAAGTCGCTGCTCACGTAGCCGAGGTCACGAAGCTTTCCTAGGATGGAGAGTGCGATGCGATTCACGTCATCCGACACGAGTGCACAGCCACGCTCGAGCTGGAGGCGGTTCCCTCCTCCTCCGCCGCGTTCGTGAAATGCGAGCGAGAGCGGGAGTGGAATATCTCCATTTCTGTCCGTAAAGCTAAACTCCACCTTGGTGCGATAGCCGTAAAACTTCTGTGCGGGGACGAACGTTGGCTTCGGTGCGTCGGCGTAGTACCCAAAGAGCGACACGAGCATCTCATGCTTCAGTGAAAGCTGCAGTGGGTACTCCATGACCTGCCATGGGCTGCAGGAAAGGTAGTGCAGCTCGTCGGGGGTCTTCCGTGAAGGCGAGCTTTTCGTGAGCT
>JAYTEB010000110.1:0-1621 GCA_043735605.1 Candidatus Lloydbacteria bacterium
CCCCTTTTCCTCATGGCTCTATCGTGTTGCACATAACGAGACCATCAGTTTTTTCCGAAAGAAGCGCGTTCGCCCGATGACGGTTGCCACAGAAGAGGAGACCCATCTCTTTGAGAATGTTACCGACGAAATTGATTTTATCGAATCCCTCGACGCAAAGATGAGTGGGGAAATTTTGCACAAAGCGCTCCTCGGACTGGAGGAGCAATATCGCCATGTGCTCATACTGCGATTTTTTGAGGAAAAGAGTTACCATGAGATATCAGATATTCTCAAAATCCCAATAGGGACCGTGGGGACCCTCCTCAACCGAGGAAAAGAGCGCCTCCGTGATACTTTCGTCGCTAATAAGATACATTTATGAACAATGCATTACCCGAAAAAGTTATAGAAGCAATAAAGAATCGGGGCATTCTGCCGCGTCCGAGGTGGCAGTTTCTCCTTAAGCGCTTCACGCTATGGTCGCTCGCAGCAGCCACGACCGTCTTGGGTGGTGTCGCCGTGGCTGTTATTGTTTTTATATTTATCGACCATGACGCAAATGTACGGGCGCACCTCAACGAAAGTGTTTTTGTGGACCTCCTCGAGACTATTCCGTACCTTTGGCTTGGCGCGCTCCTGCTCCTCACCCTTGTGGCTCAATACGTCGTGCGTCACACGAAGTTCGGGTACCGCCACACGCCCATACAAATCGTGGGAGTAGTCATCACATGTAGTATTGCGCTGGGGACTCTACTGAGTACGCTTGAAGTCGGTGAGCGCGTGCAGGACTTTCTTGTTGCAAGAACTCCGTACTACGACGCGCTTGTCTCTACCTCAAAAGATGTGTGGTCGCGTCCAGAAAAAGGACTGCTCGGTGGAACCGTTGCTGAGGTACGGAGCGCTGAGGAGATTACCCTTGTGGATTTCCAGGGCAAAAGCTGGCTCGTGGATATCGGCGAAATAGACGAAGTGGATAATTCCCCCATGCAATCGGGGGCAATAGTAAAGATGATAGGGTCCCAAGAAGACATGTCTGGCTTCCGTGCTGTACAAATACTGCCTTGGAAATGAGCGGATCTGAAAGAAATATGTACTGTCGTGCGTAGTAATAGATGTAGGGTCGAGTCGGGCTATTAAACACTCATTACCACACACATGAAAAACAAAACACTACTCGCACTCGTTGCGGTTCCTATCGTTGGTCTTGGTATCGCAGGAAGCGTGGCATTTGCGCAAGGACAGAATCCGTCGGTTGAGCTCCCTGAGCATGAGGTTGCTATCACTGGGGATGCACTGAGGGCTGCTTCGGTGGCAGCGCTTGCACACACGGGCGCAGGCTCGGTCACGGAGACTGAGGCTAACGACGAGGAGAGCTACTACGAAGTAGAGGTCACGCTCGAAAACGGCAACCAAGTGGACGTGCAACTCGACCAGAATTTCAACGTCGTCGGACAGAAAATTGAAAGTCCGAGTGAGGATGAAGAAGTGGGCGACTAGATAAGTGCTCTGACGGCTCTGCCACTGTGGGCAGGCGGGGCAGTACTTAAATTCTAATCTGAACTGCAACAAGCAGCTATTGGCGCCGTGCCAATAAAACAACATACCTGTCGGGATATACTGGCTGTGCTTTAGCAACCAA
>JAYTEB010000111.1:0-1619 GCA_043735605.1 Candidatus Lloydbacteria bacterium
GGCACGACGCGGTGAAACTTCGTGTTGTCATAGAAGCCCGCCTGCGCAAGTGCCGTGAAGTTGTTGACCGTGGTGGGCGCCTGTGCACGCAAGAGCGTGAAGCGAATCTCGCCCAGTGACGTGTCGAGCACCACCACCCTTGCTTGCTTTCTCATATATGCTCCCTCCGACGAAAACGCCGTCTCTTCGATGCTCGCAGTATGAATGAGCGTCACAAGTAGGTAGCCTATAGAAATTGCTACAAAAAAGAGCGTGCCCCAGTACACAATCTCGTCGAGCGTCAGCCTGCGTAAGTGGATATTCATGGATATGTTATGCGCCCGTCACGCGGCGCTTCATTTCCCGCGCACCCTTCTTCTCCAGTGTGCTTGTTTTCACATGGTGGCGCAGCACCTCACGCACAATCATGTCTTTCATTTTATCTATCGCAGCGTAGAGGTCGGGGGCTTTTGCCACCGCACGAAAATCTTTCTTTTTTACATGAAAAGTGACCTCAGCGTAGAATACCTCTTTACCCTCTTTATGGTGCTTGGACGTTTTGCCAATATCAAGTCGCGCAATCTGGCTCTTTTCTTTCGCATCTAAAATACGCTCAAGCTCTGCCATGCGCTTTGAGAGATATGCGTCTATTGCATTAGTGTGTTCGATATTTGTGGCCTTAATGGTGAGTCGCATAGCGAGGAAAGTTAGGAATATGTGGACAGTATAGCGAGAAAATACACTGCACACAATGTGTTATACTCCACAATATGGAACTCTGGCATGCAGTGGTATATGGCGTCGTCGAAGGGGTCACCGAGTTTCTCCCCATCTCCTCGACGGGGCACCTCATGCTCGTGACACAGCTATTGGGGAACGACTCTGCCTTCATCAAAAGCTTTGAAATAATGATTCAGCTCGGCGCGATACTCGCTGTCGTGTGCCTCTACCCCAAGCGTCTGCTTGCCGAGAAGGCAACGATACTGCGCATCGCGAGTGCATTTATTCCTACCGCAATACTTGGGCTACTTTTCTACAAAATAATCAAGACGTACCTCCTGGGGAATGTCGCGATCGTACTGCTTGCACTTTTTGTGGGCGGAATAATTATTATTCTTTTCGAGCACTTTTGGAAAACAAAAAAACAGGCACCCGCACTCCGGATAGAAGACCTTTCACTCAAGCAGTCGGCACTCCTCGGAATAGTCCAATGTGTTGCATTCATCCCTGGGGTGTCACGCTCCGCGGCGACGATATTCGGTGGAATGTTTTTTGGACTCTCGCGCCGTGAGGCGGTGGAGTTTTCATTCTTTCTCGCAGTGCCAACCATGGCCGCCGCAACAGGACTCGACCTCCTCAAGAACTATCAGACATTTACCCTCGACAACCTCAGCTTCCTCTCTGTCGGATTTGTCACTGCGTTTGTCGTGGCACTCCTCGCGGTAAAATGGCTCACCCACTATGTCAGCCAAAATGACTTCACGATATTCGGTATATATCGCATATTGATTGCATCCCTCGGATACCTCATTTTCTACTATTAACTTCCTCGCGAGGAGTAATCACGCTATGATGGGTGCATGAACAAACGCATATATATTTTGGGAGGAGGTGCGGGCGCCCTCGTGTGCATCGCCCTT
>JAYTEB010000112.1:0-3897 GCA_043735605.1 Candidatus Lloydbacteria bacterium
GAGCTTCCAGTGTGCGAGCTGCTCGAGGGCCGTGACGTCGTCCTTGAACACCGAGCCTTTGGGGGCCTTTACGGGGAAGTCGACGACGTAGGTGACTGCGCTCTCAGCACTCTGCCCCACTTCAGGGTTGAATGGTATCCCCTGATCGCGAAGCATCTTGAAGAGTGCGTCAGTCGCAGAAATACGGACACGGCGGATGTAGAACGGTGCATGGCGCGGGTGCATCCCTGAAGATGCGTCGACGAGCTGGGAAACGGTGCCTGATGGTTTGACTGCGGTGATAGAGGTCGACGGGTTGATGCCAAACTTCTTTGCATACATTTTGTTCACCGTGATGGCTTCGTCGCGCAGGTCACGCAGGAGCTTTGCATCGTGTGCGAGCTCGGCGTTGTCCCACTGCCCTGTGATGGAAACTCCAAGAAGGCGCTCATCTTCACAATTCTTCTTCCACTCCCTTGAGAGGTATTTGAAGTTGGTGAGTGTGCTTTGGTATGTACCGAGGATAGTGGCGAGGCGCATCTTGCGCATAAGGCTCGCCTTCGTGTCGTCCGCACGGATCACTATCTCGGTGAGGTTGCAGAATTGTTTGGACTTCAAAATTATTTCTCCGCAAGGGTTCGTCCCACATGTGTCGATATCTTTCATAAATATCTTCTTACGACGCTCTGGCATCTGGAGCGGGAGGGAGCCGCGGTTGAAAATACCACGCTCGCCAGAGCCCGACTTCATCAGTGAAATCCATTCGTCCATGAACTCCGCAGCAGAAGGCTTGTGTGTGTAGACGGCAGAGTTGTTGGACATCATGCGCTGCGGCTCGGTGATGTAAAACTGCCCGTCTTTTGCATGGCGCATATCGTAGTCGTCGAGGTCGGAGAGCGAGATGAGGGCCGAGCGGCGCACACCTCCTGAGACCACCACCTCACCTATTTTACACACGAGGTCGTGCACATCGACGTTGGAGAGGCGCTTGCCTTGGCGCCTCAATATCTTCTCGCGTGCGAAGTCGATGAGGTTGCGCAGAGGCTCAGGGCCTGAGGACTTGCCGCCCATCGTCATGAGGCGTGCTCCTGCGGGGCGTAGCTGTGCGTAGTCGAACTTAATGTCCTCACCCGAAAACCACGTCTCGAGGCCATACACAAATGCATCAGCCCAGCCTTCTTTGCTGTCCCCCACTACATGCGTCTTTGCCATCTTGCCGCTTTGTTTTTTGATCTGAGGCAGCTGCTGCACGGTGTGGCTCTCTACGGAGAATCCCACACCTGTCCCACACATCGAGAGATACATTATTTCTCCAAAGTCGCGGAGCTTCGACGGCGCGATGAAGGAGCAGTTGTACCCCGTCACATTCGTCTTCCTCGCTGCCGACCCTGCGGCCCACATCAGGCGCATCGAGGGCATCACCTCTTGTTTTAGTATTCCCTCGCGCACCTCGTCG
This sequence comes from Candidatus Lloydbacteria bacterium, assembly GCA_043735605.1. Taxonomy (GTDB): domain Bacteria; phylum Patescibacteriota; class Minisyncoccia; order Phycocordibacterales; family UBA6899; genus MHLP01. Next base: position 1,436 of record JAYTEB010000112.1, read on the forward strand.
TACTCTTTTTCGGACAATTTTTTCTGCAAATTTTCGCGCATGAAAGATATGTATCGGTCCACCGTTTCTACCCATGTCTCACGGCGCTGCTCGTTGTCTATCCAGCGTGAGTACGAGCGATAGTACACAAACTCCGCGAGTGGATTTTTGAAATATTGCTTGCTTTCGCGTGCGAGCTCTTTGATAGCCTCGGGGACCACTCCCGCAATCTCGCGGATCTTTTTGTGTTCCTCACGGTATAAAATATAGCCCTTTGCGGTCTTTGCAAAGTCTTTGAAAATAAGCTCCATCTCGACGGTGTCCTGCACGTCTTCGACGGTGGGGATGTAGTCTTTGCGACCTCGGAGTGACTGCTCGAGGGCGAGCACGACCCCCTTTGTAACATGCTCGGCACCCTCCTCAGATCCCTCCTCGCAGGCGATCATTGCGCGGAATATTGCGCTCTTTACGCGCTCACGGTCGAACGGGGTGACCGTACCGTCGCGCTTCTGTACTTCTTTTAATAGGTGCCCCTTCTTTGAGATGGGCTTCTTTGCTACTGCCTTGCGTGTGGGCGCGTTGGACATATGTGGGTAATATAGAGGAACGATGAATAAAAAGAAAAATCCCACCAAAACACAAGCGATACCATGAGTTTTGGTGGGGTGCTCTTGTGACAACGAACACCTCAATTTAGGTACGATTTACATAAATTGAGGTGCTTGATAAACGTATTGTATCGCCACCCATGAGACTTTTCCTAATGGGGATAACTTATGAGAAATACGAGGATTTTGCTAGGGGGTCACTTGCCGCAGTGGGTGCCGATGGTCGCCAAGTCCCCCGCAGTGATACCGCGGGATGAGACGCTACCTGCGCTCATCTCGAGGGCGTAATACATCTCTTCCGGAGATTCGTAAGATTGCGGGTACGAGTCGGGTTGTACGTTTTCAAAAAAGGAAAGTACGCGCAAATTGCGGTCAAGCCAAATGATGTCTATCGGGAAAAGCATATCTTTCATCCAAAAACTCCGTTTTGCGGGGGCGTCAAATTGAAAAAGCATTCCCTCGTCTGGGTTGAGTGGAAGATGCCCCGACAAACCTTTTGCATGCTCTTTTGCGGTGGTGAGTGTGGTAATGGTGATATCTCCCCGAAGGTGCATCAGGTGCGGGCGAGAAACACAATCTTGTGGAGGAGCAACCTTGAGCAGGAGAGCACCAAAGAGGAGGGCGGCGGCAAAAAAAGACAATGTGAGCAAAAACAGATTCTTTTGCATGTACGCAATCATTACTCTAGCGTGACGCATCTCGCTCTACTTTGCAAGTACAAAAAACCGCTATTCACTCAAATAGCGGTCCCTACTGTTAGACTTTCTGGAAAATTTGATTGACGAAAAAGTCTTTTTTGACTTGCCCTGCCATTTCAAGGTCAGAGAATGACTCGTGGATGAGCACGAGCCCCACATCTGCTGCGGACTTCACGATTTGCTCCTTGGTTGGACGAGAGAAATACTTGATCTCCCCTGTCCGAGAATAGCGCAAATTGTTGTACGGAAGACCTGACGCGTTGTGCGCATAGGACACAGCGAAGATCCCTTGTAGCCCTAGAACATACGCAACTCCACCAAGTGCTGAGCGAATGAATGGCTCTGGGGTATGCATAAACAATGCAGCGGACGACCACACTCCGTCAAACACACGTGCCATGTGAGTACTTTCCCACAGCATATGCATGTCATCTTGAGTTGCGCGAAACTCAACAGGCAAAAACCCGTTATCATTAGGAGTGAAGCCACATCGCGCTACTAACGCATCGGCAGCGCGAAGCATAGAGATTGAAGCATCAATACCACATACATCGAATGAGCCTCGCGGCATGCCGAAACGCTCCAGTGCTGTTTTGCCATCTTTGAGACGATGCATAAATTCCTTACGAAGCTCGGCATCCTGTAATGCCATAAATACTGCATCTCGGCCGGAACCACAACCCACATCGAGTATGTGTGCATCGCCGGTAAAGTAATTCATGAATGTCAGCAATGCATCTGGAATGTTATCGTGCTCAGAGTTACCTGCATATGCTTGTGCCGTTTCTTCATAGACCACATTCGTGTGAGCAATGATGTCGTCAGGTGGAAGACTCGCACACACCTCATCGCTAATGCGATCAAGCACTCCCTGAATCTCCGGAGGTGAACAGCCCATTCCTCGCACGAATACATAGAAAGTATTGCGCAGAAGTGCCATCTCTAACTTTGTTTTTGCTCTCATTTATTGCTCCCAGTGGGATGAACTTCTATGTCAAAACTAGCATGCGCTTTGGTGCGCGACAAGCACAAAATTGCCTCCTCTCAAACCTTCAAAATATCCTTGATATTTTGAATGCAAATGAAACAACCCCGGGTCAGAGACCCGAGGTATCCGCCTCACTCTAACCCAGGAAACAAGCTCGGTTGTGCGCGGTATAAGGGTGCGTAGTGTGCA
>JAYTEB010000113.1:0-3884 GCA_043735605.1 Candidatus Lloydbacteria bacterium
CGCGCAGCTCGACGAAGTGCGACGTATTTCCACGATGGCCAATTTTATCTATGTCCGCCAGAAAGGCCCATATGGAAATGGTACACCGATCCTCTCTGCGGCAAGCTTGCTCAACGATGAGCCATTTGTCTTTGCATGGGGGGACGACCTTGTGCTCTCCAAGACCTCATTTACAAAAAGTTTAATCGACAACTATCAGCTGCACGGCGCTCCCGTCATTGGGGTGCAGGGTGTCCCACTCGGCCACGTCGATCGTTACGGGATAGTGGCCCTCAAACCTGGGACGAGAGAAATCGCTAGAGTCGTCGAGAAGCCAAGTGTGGCGGATGCACCCTCACAGCTTGCTCAATTTGGGCGCATGATTCTCACGCCAGAAATAGTCAACATTTTGCGCACCACTGCACTGGGGAAGGGTGGGGAGTTGTGGGTGACCGATGCCATCAGCGAGTACGTACGTCGCGGGGGGAGGTTTATGGTAGAAGAAGTAGAGGACGGAAAATGGCTCACTACCGGAGACCCACTCAACTACTTGAAGGCAATGATCGACTACGCACTCGTGCGCGAAGATATCGGGGACGACTTTCGTGCGCACCTTCGGACGCTTGATTTGTAAAATCACCATGACTGACGCCCTCATTTTTATTATTTTCATTTCTTTTTCAGCTTTCTTCTCTGCGGCAGAAACTGCGCTTTTTAGTATTAGAGAAAGTCAGGTGCGCCTTATGGTCCGCGAAAAGCTGCGTTATGCAAATATTGTTGCCCGCTTGAAAGCCGACCCGCAGAGACTCCTCGTGACTATTTTGATTGGCAACAACGTCGTGAATCTCTCAATCGCGTCACTTGCCACCGTCCTTGCCATCGACTACTTTGACTCTTTTAGTGCGGGAATAGCCACCGGAGTCTCGACGGTCGTCATCCTCCTACTCGGGGAAATATTTCCCAAAACCATTGCCTTTACGTATATGCAGCGGGTCACACTGTCGGTCGCACCACTCATTTTTGTTTTTTATATTCTTCTTTATCCTATCTCGACACTTTTTGTGTGGCTTGAGCGCTGGTTTAAGCGTCATACAAAAATGCACACACCAAATGTGATCTCTGAAGAAGAGATTCGTATCATGGCTGAGCTCGGCCTTGAGCACGGAGAGATCGACGACGCAGAGCGAGAGATGATTGAAAATATTTTTGACTTTGACGACATCACCATCTCGACGATCATGACGCCGAAAGAAAAGATAGACTCCCTAAACGGAGAGGTCCCCGTCGAGCAAATCGCGTATTATGTATCACAATCCGGATTTTCACGATTTCCCGTATACGAGGGGAATCCAAACGCGTATGTGGGGTATGTGCACACAAACGACGTGATGCGCGTACTCAACTCCGACAATAGAGATGAGCCGCTCCGCTCTTTCGTGTCCCCGCTCTCCTGCGTCGATGAGTCCGCCAACCTGCGTACTGTTTTTAAGCAAATGACCAAAGACCGTTCACATTTATACCTCGTACACGCTGCAGGGAAACCCGAAGAGATCGTTGGCCTTGTTACAATGGAGAATATTCTCGAAGAGATCATGGGGGAAATTGAAGATGAGGGGGACCGCCGCGCACATCACAAAACACTTTTACCTAAAAAGCCTCACTAGGCCAGGCCCCCGCCAACTCGGTGTGTCAGGATGGGAATCATGATATAATGGGGCGTATATGAGACTATTAATCAAACTTTCAGGAGAAAGCCTTAGTGGGACAAATAGGGAGGGGGACCGTCAGTTCGACGAGCCTACACTCGGGAGTATCGTCTCTGAGATAAAGAAACTCCAAGTATTAGGGCACCAGGTGGTGCTCGTTATTGGCGGCGGCAACCTCTTTCGTGGACACGAGCTCACGGGGAAACTCGCCATTGAGCGCCCTACCGCCGACTATATAGGCATGCTTGGTACTGTGCAAAATGCGCTTGTGCTCCGAGATTATTTTGAATCAAAGGGCGTCGAAACGCGCGTCTCCTCGGCTATCGCTATGCCACAGATATGCGAAGGCTACATGCCTCGACGCGCATTGCGGCACCTCGAAAAAGGGCGCGTGGTTATCTTTGCTGCGGGCCTCGGCATGCCCTACTTCACGACAGACTCGACCGCCGTGCAGCGCGCACTCGAGATGCACGCAGACATTTTAATCATGGCAAAAAATGGAGTAAACGGTCTGTATACTGCCGACCCAAAGACCGACAAGGGTGCAGTGTTTATTAAAGAAGTTACATGCAGTGCAGTCTTGGAAAAGAACTTAAGAGTTGCCGACCAGTCTGCGATCGCGCTTGCCAAAGAGCATGGGCTCACTATGAAGGTTGTCGGCGTCTCTGATATTGCGCGCGCACTCGAGCCCACTGTTGGTTCTACCATAACCCCCAAATAAAACATGAATGCAGATTTTACAGAAGTAGGTGGCATCATCGAGGGCGGCGGCGTGTGTGTTGTACCCACCGACACACTCTATGGCCTTGTCGCATCTGCGCTTAACCCTGATGCGGTGGATCGCATCTACGACCTAAAGCAGCGTGATGCGGAAAAGCCACTCATCGTCCTGATTTCCGATATTGCGCAACTTGAGCAGTTTGGCGTGGTGGTGTCCGACGAGCTTGAGGCCCGCCTGCGTGCGTACTGGCCAGGGAGCTATTCAATCATTCTTCCCACCATCGACGAACAGTTTGAATATATCCACCGTGGCACAAACGCCATTGCGTTTCGTTACCCCGACAACGAGGAGCTCCTCAATGTTATCTCTCGGGCCGGCCCCATCGTTGCTCCGTCGGCAAATCCTGAAGGGATGCCCCCTGCAGGAAATGTCGAAGAAGCCCGCGCATATTTTGGCACCGACGTTGACTGCTATGTCGAAGGCGAGGATCTCCGTGGCAAGCCATCAACCCTCATTTCGTTTGATGGTGACGAGGTGATTGTAGAGAGGGAATAAGTAATTTTGCAAAATTTTGGAAAAGTCCACTGAACGTTTATAATCCTATTTATGGAACCAACCCTTACCTCATCTGAAATTCGCTCGCGATTTCTTGAATTCTTCAAGAAGCGTGGGCACGCCATCATCTCCAGTGCGTCGCTCGTCCCGCTAAATGACCCGACGGTACTTTTTAATACCGCGGGCATGCAGCCACTCGTGCCATATCTACTGGGCGAGCCACACCCCGCAGGCGTACGACTGGCTGACTCACAGAAATGCGTGCGAACGGTTGACATTGATGAGATTGGTGACAATACTCATGCGACATTTTTCGAAATGCTGGGCAATTGGTCTTTGGGTGACTATTTCAAAGAAGATGCTATCAAATGGAGCTACGAATTCCTCACTTCAAATAGTGAGGGGCTTGGGCTTGATCCGTCGCGCCTTTACGTGACAGTTTTTGGTGGAAATGCTGATGCTCCAAAGGACGATGAGGCCTACGCAACGTGGAAAGGTATCTTCGAGAAAAAAAATGTAATCGGCGAACGCATCTACTGGATGGACGGTGATCTTGCAAAAAAGAATTGGTGGAGTGCTGGCGAGAACGGACCATGCGGACCAGATACAGAAATGTTTTATGATATTACTGGAACACTCAATAAGGGGATGACGCGAGATGAGTATCTTGCTGCCGATGACAAACAGCAGGTCGTTGAAATATGGAATGACGTTTTTATGGAGTATCTCAAGAAAGACGGAAAAGTTATCAGTAAATTGGAAAAACAGAATGTTGATACTGGCTCGGGTCTTGAACGCCTGACTATGGTAGTGCAGGAAAAAAATAATATTTTTGAAACGGATTTACTTGAGCCATTGATACTTCCACTATTCAATTATATTGTAAATGACGAAGACCCAGTATTGAGAAATGGCCCCTTACG
>JAYTEB010000114.1:0-1606 GCA_043735605.1 Candidatus Lloydbacteria bacterium
TCGGAAAGCAACATGCCAGAAAGATTGAGCGCATCACTACTATCCCCCTTGCGAATGAGTGCGTGGGTCGACACAATTGCAATACGCCTCTCCCACATATTTTTCGAACGCACGAGTTTGTAGAGCACGTCACGCGGGCGACCAAGGAGGTGTGTGCCGATGATATAGCTCGACGATGCATCCACTAAATCCCAGTTGTTGATGTGCGAGGCGTGTGCAAGGTAAAACTGCACAATTTTTTCTTGCTCCTTTGGTTTTGCGTTTTTGTACTGCCATACCAAAATAATAAGAGCGGTCAAGCGATGCTCGTGGACTTTACTCTCAAGAAGTGTGCTGATTTCAGAAAGTGGCAAAGTGATACACTCTTTTGCCAAGAGTCGCTGCTCGGGCACCGTCACACCGATGAACACATCGCCTTCGCCGTATTGCCCTTTCCCTGTTTTGAAAAATCGCGCACTGTTTGCGGCTTTGGTTTTTGTGCCTAGTTTTTTGAGGGCACGTGCTACTTGTGGTGCGGTATCCATAAATATTTAGTTAAAGTCGAGGACAATATCGTAAAAATTTTTTATGCGATCATTTTTATCAACAACAATCCCCTCTGCGCGATAGAGCTGCATGCGCTCTTTGCGATGCGCATCATCTACCCAGATCTTCCCATTTGCATAAACGATGCGATGAAATGGAACGCGCTTTGAACCGGCAGACTCGGCGAGCGCATCTGCCTTGCCAAGCACGCGCCCTATACTTTGCGCCGCCATGCCACCACTCCCCGCTGCGCGCGCGATGCGGCCGTAGGTGGTGACGCGCCCCTTGGGTATAGAGAGCGCTGCTTTTGTCACGCGTTCAGTAAAAATAGACATAGGTGTGTACCGCAAGTATATAAGTTGTGTACTTTTCGCACAAAGAAAAACAAGGGTGTTACCCTTGTTGTTTACTAACGCACAATACGTCGCACATAACGATCACCGACAGAAACTACGACCGTACTCCCTGCATTCCAGGTAACGGCCTTCTCCACCACGCCATCAGAAAAAACATATCCGCCGTCAGGCATTTCCGATGTCACTGAAAGTGGGCGGTCTGGAGTAATGCGCCCCGCGAGCATCGATCTACCCGTACGAGGCGACGGGAATGGTTCTCTGACCACGAAGACAAGCTCGTTGCTTGTGGCTGTGGGCAAATCATACAGTGCATTCGGTATGCCACGTGTAAGCCCAGCCACCATCGTCGCGACAGAGCGGAGCCACCCCGTGCTCCCCACTCCCGTCGAAACGATAATGCCGCTGGACGACTGCTGTTCCGTCTTTCCGGAAAAAGAAATTCCGTATCGTGCTGACACGTGATCTTTGCGGCCGACAAAGATGTCGTTGATGCCCCACACCACACGCTCGTCGTCGATGAGCGCCTTCACAAATGGAAGTTGTTCGGTACGCTGTGTACCACCTTCCACTCCTAGGAGTGCCTTGCCCACTTCAGTCGGCGCAAAAAGCATCAGTGCACCGGCGACTGTGCACGGGTCGGGGTTAACGGTAAGCACCGGCTGGTCACCGACGTACTTTGCGAGGTTTGCAAACAGTCCGTCTGGGCCACAGACCACGATCACGTC
>JAYTEB010000115.1:0-1603 GCA_043735605.1 Candidatus Lloydbacteria bacterium
ATTGTGTCGGTATTTTACGTACTTATTGCCATTGTCATCGTGGGCACCACAGACGGCGCGGGCGTCGCGTCGTGGCAAATACTCGGCCCGCTCGCAGAGCGTGCCATCATCGTGAGCGCATCGCAGGTCATGCCGTTTGGCTACCTCATCCTTCTCTTGGGTGGACTCTTGGCCAACATTGCAGCATTAAATGCGACCATATATTCATCTTCACGCATTCTCTTCTCTTTGGGGCGTGACAGACTCGTACTCGCCTCGCTTGGGGTCATGAATCCTGTGAGCTACGTTCCCGCGCGCGCGCTCGTCGTCTCGCTCCTGTGTGTTGTCTCAATCGCGCTTTTCCTTCCGCTCAAAGACATCGCAGGAATCGCCGACATTCTTTTTATTGCGCTTTTTATACTTTTGAATTATGCATACGTCGCTCTGCGTCGGCAAAAGCCGGAAGCAAAATGGAAATACGTCGTACCGTTTGAGCCGTACCTTCCGTTTGTCGCCATCTTCTTCTACCTCATGCTCGGCATCGCACTTTTCCACGTGAGCGCTACGGCGATATATTTTCTCATAGGGTGGGTGCTCCTCGGACTGGTGAATTATTTTGCTTATGCCAAACGAATCTTCCGCGAGGAGAAGGAGCGCGAAGTGGTGTACGAGCATTCGACGCGTTTCCATCCCAAGAGCCAGTATCGCGTGGTACTCCCTGTGGTGGGAGGAGATGACCGCACGCGCTTTACGCAGATAGCTGCTGCAATGACAAAGGAAGAGGGAGGGGACTTGATCGCCCTTTATATTCATGAAACGAAAGTAGGGGAGAACCCAAACGATGCATACCGCTCTTCGCAAGAACGCCGACTCCTGGAAGAAATAGAAGAAGAAATGGCAAGCCAAAAACAGAACATTGATACGCGTATCGTGACTGCACACTCTATTCCCGAAGCCATCCTCGAGACGATACAGTCAGAAAATGCAGACCTCGCACTCCTGAGCTGGGACGGCGACGTGGATACAAAGGGATATGTTTTCGGGCGCAAAATCGATGTGGTGCTCCATCGTGCAAAGTGTGACCTCCTCACCATCAAGAACGGCCTTGATGGCAAGATGGAGAGAGTATTCATCCCTGTTGCGGTCGACGGCAATCCCAATTTACGATTCACGGGGAAGGTGGCTACCGCACTGGTGCATTCCTTCGATTCACGCATCACGGTGGTGATGGTGGTCCCTGAGGACGTCCGCGGAAAAAATGATGCGCACTATCACAAGCTCCTCCTCGAACGTGTGCGTGAGCTGAAAATAAAAGTACCCGAAGGGCATGTCGAAACGAAGCTCGTCTACTCCGACTATCTTGCATCGGGAATAATGAAAGCGTCCTCAGGGTTCGACGTAGTGCTCTTGCCTGCAGCCCGCGGGCGCATCACGCTTGCTATCGGCGTAGGCTCTATTCCCGAACAAGTGGCGAAAAACACACGCAGGAAGACGGTGATGATCGCCAAGGGGTATAGGGGTACGGCCCAGCCTTTCATAGACTATCTGCGCGAATGGTTTTGAGTATTCATAAATAATTCATATGCATTGTTGACTTCGATGGGCGGTGCGGAGGACATACAGA
>JAYTEB010000116.1:0-3853 GCA_043735605.1 Candidatus Lloydbacteria bacterium
AGTCGTGTGGAGATTGAACCATCGACCGCGCAGAATCCTCCATTGGTTAACTCCGTGCGTGGTGTTCGGAAGGTGTTGCAGTTCAAGCTAGAATGAATCCTCCACGGAAAAGTATATCATCCTCTTTTGTGTAAATATTCGAAAGAAGCGAGGTGCCTGTTGCCATGTAGAGATCTTCCACGTCGTCATTACGATTAGGAATCCATAATTTATTTTCACAGTTTATGAGAATGCAACTCGGGTCAGTCCAGTACAGACGACTTCCCATGATCCCAGGCAAAAACATAACATTCGAATTGCACTCCACCGCACAAGGCAGAGGACCATCAGTGACCACTAGTGGGTTTTCATCAAATGCTGGATTGCGCACATCATCTGCCTCAAAATGATACGTGAAGTTTCCCACAGGGAATTGTTGCGTGAGGACATATTGTTCGCCGTTTGAGTAGTCACCATCACGAAGCGTCGGTACTGCACTTGCGTCCAGCTCCATCGCACATCCGTCACCCTCTGCAGCATATGCAGTGGTGACGAATAGTCTGCTGATACCTCCTCCACCGCCGATCGCCGGACAGGGGGAGTTCTCACCTTCCGCCACAAGTCGCACACTCTGCGGAGCTTGATTGAATGAGTTGGTGTATGTGACTTTGAATACGATTGGCGCACTCGCACTTCCTGTGGCGGGTGTGGTCGTGTCGCTCAGTGTGACCGTAGCAAGTCTTGGGTCGGCAGTGAGAAACGGAACAACAGTCACGTCACCCACCACACCACTCCCTGAGCCGTCGGGGTTCGATGAGTGTCCTGGACCAGATGCATCTCCCCACCAGTTTCCTATTGCGTCGATGGTGGTCGCAGTATTGTTAGTGAGTATGAGTGAATGGGTTGCGAGGATACTTCCATGAATGGACATTGTGCCGCCAGACACGACAATTGTCTTTCTTGTGAGGATGGAGTCGGTGATTGTTGTGTCACCACCCATTTGATTGAGCGCAACATCAGTCCAAGTGCTTGGTCGCAGTGTAGTGTGTGTAATGGAAAGCAAACCTCCGCTCATTTCAATCATGGGAAGACGGAAAAAGCTTGTTCCTGTAAATATAGACCTCCCACCATAGCGCACCTCTGCATGAGTGAGTTGTGTCACATTTCCTGGCGAAAGAAATAGTCCTCTCCACTCACCGAGTGCGTTGATGTTGCTGCCTGAGTCAGGAAATGAGGCGCTGCCATCACCATTGGTGTCACCTCCCACCGAGTCGTCTTTGTACGAGGTGAAGATAATCGGTGACTCTATCGTACCGACTGCACTGAGTGTCCCTGATACCTCAAGTGCAGTGAATTGGTTGCCAAATTTTACCACCACACCAGGCTCGATGGTGAGGGTGACGCCTGCGGGAATGGAGAGGTCGCTCGTGATGACGTATGGACTTTCTGCGAGTGTCCACGTCGTGTCACCTGGGAGAGTGCCAAATACTTCGGTTGCGGCGAATGCGGTGTTGGTGATCAAAAATGAGAGGAAGAGCGACAGGATAATGGCGAAAATACGCATAGGAATATGGTGCTGGTGAATAATTGGTTAGTGTTAAAACTACTCAGATTTTGCTGAAACACAAGGAGCGGTTGTTTTCGATACTTTGTTGAGAAAATCGTACGATTCCTCAGGGGTAGACCTACTCGGTCTAGAACTTTCTTTACCAAAAAGCGACCCTTCTCGGTCGCCTCTTGGGTCTCTGCGTCGGGGGTGCCTATCGGGAATCGAACCCGAGCTAAAGGCTCCACAAGCCTCTGTGCTAACCGCTACACCATAGGCACCATGCAATAACGCACAATGTATTTTTTTACTACCGCTCTATATAAGCATGACTACTAACCGCTACACCATAGGCACCATGTTTACGCACGGTGATACAAACACATTCCTCCTCTTAATAAGCATAACTGCTACGCTTACCCTATTTGCACCATGCAATAACGCACAATGTATTTTTTACTACCGCTCTAAAAAGCCAGAACTGCTCACCGCTACACCATAGGCACCATGAGATGAAAATGCACCAAAGTGGTGCATTGGGGAATCATAGCAGACAATTCAGAAAAATCAATCGTTGTATTGACAGTGCAACAAAAGTTTGTTATGATTAATATGGCTTGATGATCTGATACTTACTTGAAAGGATCGTGCCCAATGATACTAAAACTGAAATACTCCCTACCGCTTGCCATTATGGCGCTTGTGGCTACGGCATACTTTGCCTCCCGCTCAACACCAGAGGTACCGCCTCCACGCGTACAGAACGTGGCCAGAGCCGTGCATACTGACGGTGCGGTGGAGGCCATGGAGGCACACATGCTGAAGCATCACCCGCACATCGTGGTGACGAGCATGGGCTGCAAAGATCAAGCAGGAACAAAAGCGCCTGTTCTCTGCCGCGCTGAGGGAGTTGATGACGTCGTTGTTGCACTATGCAAGTCAGGAGGCAATGGTACTGACGCCAGTTGTGAATAAACAATGACGGACATACGCACGGCCTACGGGTCGTGCTTTTTTGTGCAAGACAATCAGCACTTCCGACTGTCGTACGCCCAATGGAGGAGTGCTTGGCGCTGGCGGGGGCGGCAATGCATGTCGCCCACACGGCAATTTTTTGAAATTTGAGCAATGTGGCGTGTCATCATACGCCAGCGCTTTATCTGCCGTGCATCCTCACCCTCCATCCGACGCCCCATGTAGTAGCGGCAATACCACTGAAACCATCCACGTGGATCGTCGGGGTGAATCCACCCCTTCGTGCGCCACACAGAGAGCGGCTGGGATGCGTCCACTTTAAAATAATTTAAATTTATATCTTTGTGCACTAACGCAAGCTTTGCTCCTCTCCACCACGAGTCTGGAAATTCTTTTTTACAGTCAGTCATATACTTCCCACCAAACACACCGAGTGCGAGCATTTGTTTTGGAGTGAGATCGGGCTTGAAGTCAGCAGCAAACTCTTTCCCCTCTTTCGCAACACAGTGGTAGGAATACTTTTGCTGCATTGTGTCGTTGACAACGACCACTCTTTTACGTGCCTGCTGCATACTAGTAGTGAGGCTTTTCTTCAGCCACTCCAGCGCGGAAGTTGGCGAGGCGCGCGAGTGCATAAAGTACAGACGAAAGACGATTCATGTATGCCAACATCTCTTTATGTATATCTCGAGTAACATCGTCCTCAAGTGCAGCAACAACGCGACGCTCTGCCCGGCGAGACACGGTGCGTGCAACGTCACACATCGCCCCAAGCGTCGTGCCGCCCGAAACAAAAAATGAGGTGATGGGTGGGAGCTCTGCCTCAATGGCATTTACCCAACTACTGAGTTTTGCTACACGCTCGCTATCCATTTTCTTGTCCGCACCCGCAAGTTCTGCTTGTATAACAAAAAGATCTTGCTGAATGTCCGAAAGGAGCGCATGGTAGTCGAGCCCCATGACCGCCACCTCTCTGGCCCCCTCCATTTTAAGCACACCCAATAATGCGTTGATTTCGTCGACCGAGCCTAGCGCCTCCGCTACGGCAGAGCTTTTTGCGATACGCGCCCCAGAGCCAAAGAGCACCGTTGTGCCGTTGTCTCCTTTTCCTGTATATAACATTTCCCCATTATACGACACAGTATGAATTTGACGAAAATCCTCCAAAAGACTAACGTAGTCAGAGACTGTTCATACGCAAGAAGGGGTGACAATGTCACATGATGCTAATGCGCAAGATGCATATTTCCGCTACCGTACGGGGCTCACGATAAGTCTCGCTGTGGTGTTGGTGCAAATAGCCGTTCTGTTTTTTACAGGACGAGGCACCTTAACTAACTGGAGTATTGGTCT
>JAYTEB010000117.1:0-3822 GCA_043735605.1 Candidatus Lloydbacteria bacterium
TCATGTTGCCACAGTGGAGAAGGAGTGCGTGATTGGCGTTGGAGAGGTTCTGCATGCGCGTCATGCGAATGCGCGGCATGATGTTTTGCACAGCGATGGGCGAAGGCTCGGCACCGCCCAGTTGCGCCCGTAATTCCTCGAGCTCACGCCCGAAAGCATCCTCGATGGAGCGTTCTTCGAAACTTACACCAAGATCACGGCAAAGGTCGCGCGCGATTGACTTCGTGGTCTCTCCATTGAATCGGCTCGGCATCGACACGCAACGAATAAATTTAGAGACAGACTCCCGCTGAGATATGGGCGACTGAAGGGCAAAACGACGTGTCGCATAGAGGTGGACGAGCAAGAGTGTGAGCGCCGAGTCGCGGCCGCCCGAGAGTGCAATAAGCGCGCTCTCAAACACACCCGACTTCTCGAAGTAGCCACCGAAACCGAGCACCATCGCCTCCACAAGCTCCGCGAAATATTCGTCGCGCGGACTGCGTGCATTACTTGCGCTCGGAATGAGGAAACTTTTCGTTGCAGGTGTCGGATACCGAAGCGACGGATCGTTTGCCTCGGGGCCCACACAGGTGAGGACTTTCGGGGTTGGAATACCGGGTGCATGATATGCCTCGGCATCGAGACGACGTGTCGTGTTGGCGCTCCGTGCAAGGCGCGTGCGGTCGAGGTCGACAACTTGGGTAAACGTGCCCTCGCGAAAACGTTGCGCAAGTGGAACTTCCAGAAGTTTTTGTCCGTTCTGAAAAATAAATCCGCCTCCGTCGAGCACGAGTGCATCCATGCCGCCCACTGCGTTGACGTACATAAGCGTAGCGTAGTTGTCCGCCGAGCGCGTCGCGAGCATTTCGTGGCGCGTATCCATGACGCCTGCGCGCCACGGCGAGCCGTTGATGCTCACGATGACCTCAGCCCCCGCATACGCACGGCGCTTCATGGGGCCATCAGGAGACCAGATATCTTCACAGACCTCGACGGCCATTTTGCCAAATGGAAAAGAAAACACGAGGTCACCAAAAGGGACACCATCGACTTCGCCCTGCATTCCAGAAGTACCACGCGCAAATGTGCGCATGTCGTAGAAGACGTTGTAGGTTGGGAGCTTTTCCTTTGGCACAACACCGAGGATTTCCCCACCACACACCACCGCGGCGCAGTTGTACACCGCATCGCCGTGAAAAACCGCGAGGCCGAGCACAAACACAGTGCTGTACTCTTTGGTATCCATCGCAAAGCGTTTCAGGTATTCCCATTGCTGGTCGACAAATCCGCGCCAGTGCACGAGGTCTTCTGCGGGGTATCCACAAAGCACCATCTCTGGAGCAGCACAAAGCGTCGCACCGTCCTTTGCAGCTGAGCGCGCCATCTCGAGGAGCTTGTGGTAGTTACCCTCCATTTTTCCAACGGTCGCATCAATGTTGAGACCTGCAAGTTTTATCAGTCGCATGGTATTCCCTTTTTATGATCAAATAACAATAACGAAGAACAATCACTCTTTGAGCACTTTATATAACATACAGTGCTCAAGAAGTGGGCGGAGGAATTTTTGTCTCCCTCCGCCAAATAGCCCAAAAAATCAAACAATGATCGCACGTTCAGTGGCGTTACCTATGCCAAAGATTTTACGATACTCCTCTGCAACAGCGGGGTCTCCAGTGACTTTTCCTTTTGTGTCAGAGAATTTCACCACTGGGCGACCGTTCGCCTCGACGACCTTGCAGGCCATCGAGATCGGACGCATAAGGTCCCGCAATTCACCCATACGCGGAAAGCAATCACGAAAGTCATTCCCGAGGAGCGTTCCCCAACCAAAGGTCACCTTGATTTGTCCGCTAAAGTGCGCAGACAGACGCACCATGTCGGCCACATCAAGACCGTCTGAGAAGATGAGCAGCTTCGTCTTGGGATCTACCCTGCGAGAGTGGAGCCATGCAATGTACATTTCCCCTATCTCGATAGGATCACCTGAGTCTTGCCTCATTCCCCGCCATTCATGGGCAAGCTCGTCTGGCGCATTGTCGAGAAACTGCTTTGTTCCGAATGCGTCGCAAAGCAGGATACGCAAACCCGAGCCATAGAGCTTGGCCCACTCGCGCTTCACTTGGTACTGTGCATCGCGTTTCGCCTCCGGCGTATCAGCCAAAGCCACGAGCACCATCGGAAGTTCATGCGCATTGGTGCCCATGGGGATGATACCCTGATTGAAGGCGATCCACGTATTTGAAATGCCTGCATATTGTGCACCAAGCTCCTTGCGGCACAGTTGCGCGACAAAGAGTTGCCACAAAAAGCTAAACCGCCGCCGCGTATCGAAACCCATAAAGGTAATTTCAGGGTGACGTTTGATCTCTTCGATCTTTCCCCACAGACGCAGCTTCGCCGCAGCAAACATAAGGTCGAGCTCATGTGGGGACATACGGCGCATAAGCGAACGATAGTAGAGTTCGTTCACAATCGACAATGCGATAGTTTCCCAATATGTAACTTCTTCCCAGCGTCCTGTGAAGCGTATCTTGTACCCTTTCCCCTCACGCGAAAGCGTGAAGGGTGGAAGTGCGAGTTTTGCTAAAAAGTCAAAGACAAACTCGTCAGAAAACATGTTTTTCCCATACACGCGCATCCCACCCAACCATGAGAGGTCGGTCAGAGAATCGAGTCGTAGTGTTCTGGCATGTTCGAGTTCAGCGCGAAGCTCTGCTTCGTCAATCACTTCTGCAAGTGCGATGGTTTTGTCGCGCACGATGAGCTCGAATGTCACCACGACATCGGGGTGATGCTCGTGAATGGCATAGCCCATCGTGAGTTTGTAAAAGTCGGTATCGAAAAGACTACGAATGATCCAATCATTCTTTTCGGGGCGAATAACGCGTCGCACAAAGTCAGTCATCAGGCTTTCCTCTCAGTGTGTAAAAATACAATTTCTGAATTGAAACTACGTCGTTTCAAACTTTTTGTCAACTGCTTTTTCTTCGGTGTGACAAAGAACAATCACTTATACTTAGTGTAGTATACACACTATGTTTTTCCTGTCAATTATTCTTTTTGGTATAGGCTGTTCTCGCGTATATATTCAGCTACTTTTTCGTCTACCATGTCGTCGACAGATAGCCCTGACAAAATGCGCCGTCGAATCTCAGTGCTGGAGATCCCTCGCGCATACTCTGGCATCGGTGGGAGAATAATAAAGTGTGGAGGGATGTGCCCACTCTCTTTGAGTATGTGTGCGTCAGGGTATCCGTTGCGCGGGATGACTGCGAAGGTGTGCTCGCGAAGCATCTGCTCCCCTTCTTCCCAGTAGTGCTGGACATCGCACTTGCCGCCGTACTCCTCTTTTGGTGTGAGTACGTCGACGCCTGTCGCAAAGATAATATCCGCATCGGGATACTCTACGTGGAGCTCGCGCAAAAGATACGCCGTGGGTATCGAGGGTAAATATGCCTCACGCAAGTCGATGCGAAATTCGGTTGGCTGCGCCACTCTCCATGCATCATGAAAGGTGAGCTCTGCCATGCGCACGCGATGTGAAGGATCGATGAGGTGCGGCTTGTCAGGGCGGAGACCTGAGGGGAGGAAAAGTACGAGGTCGAACTCGCCCGTATGGGTGAGCACCTCGGCAAGCGCACGATGGGCCAAGGTGACAGGGTTTACTGCCGAGCCAAACACTACTATCCTCTTTCTGTGTGCTCCCTTAGTCATTGGTGTATAATATACACTTTCTCATGGTCATGTCTAGGTTCAACAAGTAAGTGCAACACTCCTGTAACATAAGGAGTATATGAATTATCAGCATTTCAGCATTGTGGAGCGCGAAACGCTTCAAAG
>JAYTEB010000118.1:0-3794 GCA_043735605.1 Candidatus Lloydbacteria bacterium
TGGGCTTGAGATTTATACTTGGAGTGAGGCCACGACACAGGAGGAGGTCGAGCCAATCTTGCGCGGACTTATGGAGAGCGACTTTTTCCCCATTGCAAAAGACTTTTTCCGTGCACGGGCACAGGCGCTCTTTCGCTCTGGGCTCGTGGTGTATGTGCAGCCCAACATGGCAGAGGATGGTACCTTTATCACAGAGCAGCTTACACTCGATACCATCGTACCTGACTCTTCCTCAGCAGATATTATTGTAGTGATAGTAAAAGAGGGGGCGCGGCTTGAGCTTATGAGCAGTGTCACTGGTGGGGGAGC
Source organism: Candidatus Lloydbacteria bacterium (assembly GCA_043735605.1). Taxonomy (GTDB): domain Bacteria; phylum Patescibacteriota; class Minisyncoccia; order Phycocordibacterales; family UBA6899; genus MHLP01. Next base: position 310 of record JAYTEB010000118.1, read on the forward strand.
GGGGAGCGTGCATGCGCGCACACTCGTTGTGCTTGCGGAGTCTGATGCGACGATACGCATCACCCAAGAAGACTCGCTCACCTCGGGTGCGATGGTGATGCATATGTCGCGTGCGGTCGTCGCCTCACACGGAAAAGTAACATGGCGCGAAGTATTGCTCGGCAACCAGCTCATCTCCTCGATTACGGAAAACTTGCTCATTGGTATTGGTGCGCGCGTAGAGGTGTTGCAGGGGGTCGTCGCGTCTCTTTCCTCCGTCTTTGACGTCGACGTATCTGCTCAGCATATTGCCGACGAAACTCATTCGACCATCAAGACTGCAGGGGTGGGGAGTGGCAGTGCGCGCATTCTTTATCGTGGGCTGGTGGACATGAAAGATGGGGTCCACAAGGTGGAGGGGGCACAAGAGGCGAAGTTCCTCGCGCTTTCACCAAAAGCAAAAATAGATGCGATACCCTCGCTCGATATTGCGTCCAACGACGTCACCTGCGCACACAAGCTCTCCATTTCCCACGTGCGGGAGGGGGATACGTTCTACCCGAAGCTCCGAGGGCTTTCCGACGAAGAGAGTCGCTCACTTTTCCTCGAAGGACATTTTGCACATGTGTTTAGCGGGGAAGAAAACGAAGATATGATGAAAAAAATCAGCGAAACTCCCATGTTCCAAGTGGTACCCTTGGAAATAAGAACACAATGATTGATACTACGCAAATACGAAAAGATTTTCCTCAATATGCTGATGATGCAAATCGGCCGTTTTGTTATTTAGATAATGCCGCGACTTCACTCACCCCTACGTGTGTACTCGAGGACGTGGACGCATATTACAAAACGTATCGGGCAAATGTGCACCGAGGAATATTCAGGGAGGCCGCGCGGGCGACAGAGGCATACGAAAATGTACGTACCAAGGTGGCGACGTTCATTGATGCAGCATCGCCGAAAGAAGTTATTTTTACTGCAGGTGCGACTGACTCTTCGAATATGCTCGTGCGCATGCTCGAAGCGTCGGGACGAATAAGGGGAAAAGCGAATATCGTGACGACGGAAGCAGAGCATCATGGCGCCCTCGTGCCACTCCAAGAGCTCGCACTGCGCGCACACACACAGATGCGCATCGTAACGATAGATGAGGCTACATTTCATCTTGATTATAAAAAAGCAGAAGAGTTTATAGACGAAAATACGGCTATTGTTTCTGTCGTGCTGGCCTCGAATGTCACCGGGGCTATCAACGACGTAAGGCGCATTGCAGATATTGCTCACCGGCATGGGGCAATCGTGCTGGTGGATGCGACCGCCGCGATGGGGCATATTCCCGTGAGTGTGCGTTTACTTGGTGCTGATGCACTGTATTTTTCTGGACATAAAATGTTTGCCCCAACGGGTGTGGGTGTGCTTTGGGTAAAAAGTGAGCTGCTTGAAACATTACCGCCATCGTCCTTTGGTGGGCATATGGTATCGCGAGTGACGAGTGAGACTGCAGAGTGGGCTCCAGTCCCAGAGCGGTTTGAGGCGGGAACAAAAAACATTGGTGGGGTTATTGGCCTCGGTAGGGCCATAGACTACATAGTGGGTATTTCACTTTCGGAAATACACAAGCACAACGCCATGCTCGCATTTTATGCAATACATACACTTGAGCAGATAGAGGGAGTTAAAGTTTTTTCTCCTTGTGACCCTGAAAAAAATATAGGGATTGTGAGTTTTACTTGTGATTTCGCCCATCCACATGACGTCGCGGAGATACTGGCACGGGACAATGTCGCAGTGCGCCCAGGGCACCACTGTGCGATGCCGCTGCATGAGGCGCTTGGCGCCCCTGCCACCATCCGCGCAAGTTTTCATGTCTACAACACCAAAGCAGACGTGGATGCGCTCGTGGAGGGAGTAAAAAAAGCACAACAAATTTTTTCCTAGTACTATCATATGGACCCGCTGTACCAAGAACACATTCTCGAGCACTACAAACATCCGCATAACCGGCGACTGATGGAAGGCTATGATGTGAAACAAAGAGGAGAGAATATCTCTTGCGGGGATGATCTCGTGCTCTATTTAAAGTGGGATGGTGAGGTGCTTTTGGACATTTCCTTTGAGGGTTTTGGTTGTGCAATTTCCCAGTCTGGAGCATCCATGCTCACGGACAAAGTGAAGGGTATGTCTAGGACTGCCCTAGGCAGTTTTACCGAAAAAGATATGTATGAACTGTATGGTACGACCATCTCCCCACAGCGCGAAAAGTGTGCCCTCCTCGCACTTTCGACGCTCCACGCTGCGGTGAAAAAATAAGAAAGCTTGGACTTTATATAGTTACGTTAAGGCATGCGGTCGTATGTCTTAGCGTAATTTTTTTGTGTATCGAATGTATGCTGAAGTTGGAAGCAGTGGGAAGCGTGAAGGGCAGTTGTCATTCAAATTTTCTTGTGATAGACCGAGTGCAGCAGTTTGCTCGTTCTTCGTTAACTACAGAGGAGGTTCTATGACACCTAAAAAAATCGTGGTCATCGGTGCGGGGCACAACGGTCTCGTGGCCGCAGCATATCTCGCGAAGGCGGGGCATAAGGTGACGGTGCTCGAGTCGGGAAGTGTGGTGGGTGGTGCGACGTCGACCGACACCACCACATTTCCAGGGTTCAAGATTTCTACTGCATCGTACTTGAATAGCCTTTTTTTGCCAGAGATCGTACACGACCTCGACTTGAAAAGATTTGGGTATGAGGTGTTGTGGCGCGATCCGTCTTCCTTTACCCCGCTTCCCGATGGAGTGCAGTCGCTTCTCTTGGGGCCAGATATGGCCTTCAATCAGCGCGAGATTGCGAAGTTTTCACCCAAAGATGCAGAGGCATATCCGGGCTATGAGTTTGCGCTCGGGGGGCTCGCAGATTGGACGTCAAAGTTGATGACCATGACGCCGCCAAATATTCCGCCGCGCAACTGGCGTGATGTGAAAAATCTGGGAGTGTTTATGCGGCATGTATTTCGCCTCAACCCCCTGCAGATGTTGCGCATGGCGACACTGCTCTTGCGTAACCCTGTGGACTATCTTGACTCATGGTTTGAGTCGGATGTGCTAAAGGCGACACTACTCACCGACGCGCTTATTGGCGCGACAAAGCTTAGTGGCTACGTCTTGCTCCATCATGTGATGGGGGAGGCAGGTGGTGCGCGTGGGGTCTGGGGCTACCAGCGTGGCGGGATGGGTGGCGTGTCGCTCGCCCTTTTAGGTGCATGCAAGGAGCTCGGTGTAGCCATAGAGCTTGAGACAGAGGCGTTGCGCATTCTCACGGTTCGGGAAAAAGGTGTTTCTGGTGTTCATGCAAAACACAAATCGAGTAGGCATGATAGGCGCGTAAGGGAATTTTTCCAAGCCGACATCGTTGTGTCTGCAGTAGACCCGAGTGCGACGTTTGGCACATTGCTCACCGCGGGCAGTGTCGACGCGAGTGTGTGCGAGCGCGTTCTTGCGCGCGACACACAGAGCG
>JAYTEB010000119.1:0-3784 GCA_043735605.1 Candidatus Lloydbacteria bacterium
CCCACTGCATAGAGTGGCTCCACGGGGACTCCTACTTGAAAGTCGGTATCAATGACAAAGATTCTTCCAAGTAGTCCAACGATAAACTGGCCACCCTCCTCGACCCCGTCTTTTGATGTCGCAAATCCACCATCTTCAAGAACGACGCGAAGCTCGGGAATGAATTTCGTGACCATATATTTGAACAGGTCATCACGGTCACTCTTTGTGATTCTCGGTAAGTTGAGGTGATAGCGAATGAGTTGACCCATGCGGTAGCTCGTAGTGAATCCAAAGCCCCACGAAACACCACCCTCCTCATGAACAGAAACTTTTGGATCAGCACGAATTGATATTTCGTCGTCGCTGCTTCCTGCCGCATCTCCGCCTAGCCAAACCGTTTTTCCATCACTTAATGCAACAATACACGTCATGCCACCACCCCCTTTGTTGTGAGGTAAAAAGAAACTTCCTTAATTCAATATACGTATGTTCTTGCGGTTTGCAACACCTGTTTCTTGTCGCACAAAAGATGCTAAAAATATGGGGATAACCAAGCCGAAAATTGCTGAATATGGGCTATAATAAAGGCATGAATAATATTACGCTTGAAGTACTCACGGCTCCTGGGTGCACGCATTGTCATGAATTTTTGGAATATTGGAAAACGATTGCGACAGAGTGGCCGAACGTTTCTATGAAAGAGCTCTCTATTATTACACCGGAAGGTCAGGAGATGGTGGGGAAGTATCAGATCTTCGCATCACCGGGGATTATTTTAAACAGTGAGGTATTTGCCACGGGGGGATTCAATAAAGAGAAATTCGTCGAGAAACTCAAAGCACTTTCTGCTCAATAATTTACCTCTTTTAATAGCCTTTTTACTATGGATCAACAATCAACGGGGAATCTGAAGGCAATCATTGCGATAGCGGCGATACTCATCACGGTGGTCATTGGAGCAGGGCTCTTCTGGTTCCTTTTCTTGGCCCCAGAAGCGGGGCAAGCGCTCGGCAAGATGGGCTGGTATCTCTTCTCCTTTGCTGCGGGGCTTACTATGATCGTCCTTCCGTGCACACTCCCGCTCGCATTCGTCATTGTGCCACTTTCAATGGGGAAGGGACTGACGAAAGGGCTCGGCATGGCACTCTCCTTTGGAGCTGGCGTCGCGTTGATGCTTTCCGTCTACGGCGTGCTCGCTGCACTCGCGGGGAAAGCAGGGCTTTCGATGATGGGCGCGCAAGTCGAAGATATTAAAAATTGGGTCTATTTCTTTGCGGGAATATTCGCGTATATATTTGCACTTGCGGAAATAGGGCTTGTGAAGTTTCACATGCCTTCGTACACAGGCTCCGCACCTGATTTCATTCAGAAGCGTAAAGACTTCGCCAAAGCATTCCTCCTTGGAATGTTTCTCGGCAACATCGGCGTCGGTTGCCCACACCCCGCTACTCCGCTTATCTTGATCGAGATTGCCTCATCGGGTGACGTGTTCTACGGCTGGTCTATGTTCTTTGTGCATGCCATTGGCCGCGTGTTGCCGCTGGTCCTCCTCGCAGTCCTCGGTGTGCTTGGGGTCAATGGTCTCAACTGGCTCGTCGCGCGCAAGGACCGCATCGAGCGTGCAAACGGCTGGGCAATGGTATTTGTCGCAGGTTTTATCCTCACCCTCGGACTCTTTACTCATGACTGGTGGACGAACTCTGGCCAGCATAATCTACTAGAGAAGATCACCCAAGAGCAAGCCTTCAACACCCCAATGAACGAACAGTTGCAGACTGAAGTGGCGCATGAGCATGGGGTGAAAGAAAATGCAAAAGGTATTTTTGGACAGCCCGCAGAGTGGGGTAACTGGTTTATCGTCTTCCTTTGGCTCTTGCCATTTTGGTGGACATACAGGAAGGAAAAGAAGCGCGTACTTGGCACCCCCGCACTCCAAATTCAAAAACTCCAGCAAAAATTAGAAAAAGCTGAAGAAGAGCGGAGAGGTATCGAGGTGGTGCTCCACATTCCGGAAGGGGAGCAGGGCGCGCGCGTTAAAGAGCTTGAGTCGCAAATGGACGGCATCATAAAAGAGCGTGTCATACTCGAAGAGGCGATGCGCTATGGTACAGAAAGTGGCTTGCGTGACGCCACTGCCCAGAAATATGAAGAAGAGATACTGCGCATCCGTCGCAGCTGGTACGTGACCCTCTCGCTGCTCCTTATCGCGGTCTTCGCCATCTTCCTCCCGTTTTGGTTTATGAATTTTGAGGGAGTGAAAGGTCACGGTGGGGAAATGGCGGGTATGGATCATGGTGCTGCCACAGAGACAAGGGTTACTGTGAGTGACGCCATCAAGAAGATCGACGCAGGTGTGTCGCCTTCGCCCGCCCCCGCCGCCAAAGAGTCGATGCCCCACGCTCATTAATTGCTCACTTATCACTTCATGAAATTCATTATAAAAAATACTACGGCTACCACCCTCGTTCTTTCCCTCACTCTTTTTGGTGCCATCCTCCCCACCGCCGCAAGCGCACATTTGATCAATCAAGATACTGCGTATAAATTTGCTGCAGCAGTGGGCGCAGACGGGCATGACCACGAGCACGCGGAAGTAGTAGTAGTGGCCTCCGACGGTCATACGGACCACGAGCACAAGGCTGGTGGCTCCGATCTCCTTGTTCCAGGGAGTACGCGATGGTTCGGGCTTCTCGCAGTTTCCCTCGTCATCACTGCACTACTTTCTTATTGGGTTTATCGCTATATCCAAGTAGCACCAGTAGAAATGAAGAAAGCTGAGGGTGGAGAAAAAAAATAACACTCATTTACTACTACGTACAAAAAATACTGCATATGAATAAATATCTCGTCCTCATGCTTGTCCTCGTTGCGCTCATCGCCAGTGGCGTGATATATCGCACATTTCTCCTCCCTGATGCACAGAAGCCCATAGACACTGGCGTAGTGAAGGAGTTTACGGTGACTATTCAAAAAAACTCATGGTCGTTTGCACCAGAGGTTATCGACGTGGACTTGGGTGATACGGTGAAGCTCAAGTTTGTGAATGAAGATGACTACGATCATGGGGTGGGGATTGACGCATATGGTGTCTCACAGCGTATCCCTGCGCGCGCGACGCTTAATGTCCCAGCATTTCTTGCATCAAAAGCCGGAGATTTTCAGTTTTATTGCTCCGTTTCCTGCAGTGAGGGGATTGCCGAGGGTGGTATCCATAAGGGCAAAAAACGCAGCCACTTTGACCAGATAGGCACTCTTTGTGTGCATGCGACTCCGGGGGATAGAGTGTGCAAAAATGGTGCACCCATCGAGCCGACTCTTGGAGCGGGAGTGGAGGTGGAAAGTGCCGTTTCCGTTCCCTCTTCGCTGATACCACAATAATCAATTACCTACACTTAATTTATTTTTATGCAAAAAGTCGTACTCAAAGTGAAGGGGATGCATTGTGCGTCGTGCTCGATACTCATCGACAAACTTGTTGGCAAACAGCCAGGTGTCATGTCGGTGACGACCTCATACGGCGCAGAGAAAACGGCAATTGAGTACGACGAGACAAAAATCGACCTTCCAAAGATCGACAAGTTCATGAATCAACTCGGGTACGACCTTATTCGCCCCGACGAGGAGTCTGCGTCTATCGAAGAGGACGATGCAAAGGATGCAAGAAAAATAGAAGAGGCACGCAGGAGGTTCATGGCGGCGCTCTTGCTCGCGCTTCCCATCATCACGTACTACATGTCTATACACATGTTTAACCTCACGCACGTGCATGAGCTTTTTGATTTTCTGGCGCTCAAGTTGCCGA
>JAYTEB010000120.1:0-3781 GCA_043735605.1 Candidatus Lloydbacteria bacterium
CCGACCGCTATGCCGAGCGTGCCATTGAGGAGTAGGTTTGGGACGAGTGATGGGAGTACCACCGGCTCCTTCTTTGTCCCGTCGTAGTTTGGTTTAAAGTCAACGGTATTTTTGTCGAGATCGCGTAACACTTCCCCAGCAATGCGCGACATTTTTGCCTCAGTATATCGATATGCTGCTGCAGCGTCCCCGTCGATGGAGCCGAAGTTTCCTTGGCCCAAAACAAGTGGGTAACGCATTGAAAAAAGCTGAGTCATCTTCACCATTGCGTCATAGACCGAAGAGTCTCCGTGCGGGTGGTACGACCCGAGCACACCTCCAACAACGGTTGCCGACTTTTTGAAACGCGCGGATGCAGTGAGGCCCATTTCTTGCATGGCAAAGAGGATGCGACGATGGACGGGCTTCAGTCCGTCACGCACGTCAGGGAGTGCACGGTCGACAATGACGGACATGGCGTAGTCGATGTACGACTCACGCATCTCCGTGGTGATGTTGATGGGGATGACCGCTGCGCGCTCGGGTGAGGCGTCTTTGGCATGTGTTGTGGCAGTCTGTGTATTTTTTTTCATAATAATGTAGTGATGATTACTCGCTCTTTGTCTGTGACTCCTCTGCGAAGCCGCCCTTCGTGGTGGTGCTCGGGTCGTCCACACCATCTGTGGGGACGGGAGGCTCTTGGCTTTGGTATGTTGCAGTGTCAACACTCGCCACCGCTGCGATTTGTTGTATCTCCTTCATGGCGCGCTCCCACTCTCCTGTGCCCGACTCTTTCAACCGCGATAGCCCCGCGGCAATGGCTGCGGTGGGTGCCTCCCCAGTGCCACCCACGAGGTTACCCTTGGGTGCGTATTGCACGCCCCAGCTACTGACCCATAGTGCAAAAATGGCGAGCGAGAAGAGTGCGCTTGCGCCAATAGCGACACGTTCGCGCACGCGGGGTGATTTTTGTCTCAATCTGTCGAGAAAGTCGAGCATAGTGTGCATTAGGCGTGACGGAATGCCTGAAGGACCACAACCTCACCTTCCTTCCCTTCGAGGTCTTTCTTTTTGAGCGTGAGCTTCTCTATGGCTGCCACGTTTTCTGCTCCGGATTCCTTCAGAAATGCTCGAAGTTCTGCGTCGCCACCCTCACTCCATGCTACAGGTATGATGATTTTTGCACCAAAGACAACGGCTATTTTGGCAGCGTCAGTTGGTGAGAGTAGGTCACCACCTGAAATAGGAACAATGAGAATGTCCACTTCGCCCACGCCCTCATAAAGCTCGGGAGACAACTCCCCATGCGAAAGTGCACCGAGAATGCAAATACGCACCCCCTCAAACTCAACCGTGTATATCGTGTTAAGGAGCGCCTCCTTCCCAAAAGGCTTGGGTGATGGGAAACCCGAAACGGCGATTCCTGCCACTTCGTACTCCCCAGGCCCCGAGATGACAAAGGGTACTTTGTCTCCATGAGAGAGATTCTCGACGCCATTCATATCTTTGTGATTTGCCGAAACGAGCCCCACGCGCGCTCCAAAGCGAATGGGTTTCATTTTTGATTCTTTTCCGAATGGGTTTGCTGCAATGACAAGATCTCCTTGGGCGATCTTTACGAATTGCCCACCGTGGTATGTGATTATCATGGGGTTGAGTATAGCAATTTTTATAAAAAAATAAAAGTACAATATGTGCCTTAATACGTAGGGATTTTTCTGCCTACATTACTCAAAAAACCCAATAGTTTAGGGCATAAAATGGGTAGGTCCAGCTTTCGCGGTCTCCCGAACCAAGAGCAAAAGCTACTTATTGGCCTTCCATTGCCAGCAAATTCCCCATAGCAGCAAGGCGCCAAGAACTAAACCGAGCGAAAATAATGCTGCGAGAAAATATAAATTCGAATGAGTGTGGAGTTGGGAAACAAGGCTTAGATTCTGCCCCGTCGCGGCACTCACGGGAATCACTATTGTTCCCTCTCCGACAATGTCGCCCTTGTTGAGAAAGCGCGTGGTCAATTCATAACTCCCTCGGTCTGCAAAAAAGAAAGTGAAGCCCGTGACGAATCCAACGGTCGCGCGGTGTAAATTTCCCGAGAAGAGGAACTCATCGTTCGGCCCAGTTATGCGTATCCACACTTCGGTGTAGTCCACCCTTTTCGCCTCAGTCGAAGTTGCGTCTTTTTTCTCTATCTCAACGTTCAGTCGCTCCGCCCTACCCGCAAAAAGTGTTTCGACAATAGAGTCGACGATGATGACCCGTTCGCCGACTTCGACGCGACCCACCTCGTCCGAGCCATGAGCGAATGCGAAAAATGGAAGAACAAAAATGATGGGTGCCGCAATATACAAGAAAATTTTCATACGCTTATCATAATACAGTAAATTGATAATAAGACCCTGATCCGGTCCCCAAACCTCACCTAGCCTTGGGCTTAGGAGGCTCTTGTCGTATGGTGCTTGACAAATATGGTTTTTTGTGTATTATTAGCATGGACTTACTGTACGTGAGGCCTAGCTCTCACCCATCCACCCCCATACTCATATTCAGAGGAATGTCTTTATGCCCAAAGAAGTGTCTGCGGAGAAGCCGCTTGTCTTGCTGGTTGACGAGAGTGCAGTGCTGCGTGAACTTTATACGCGGTATTTCGAGGAAGTTCATGAAATAACGATCGCAACAGCATCAACCGAGGAAGAAGCTGTTTTGCACGTCCAAAACATGGAGGGTCCCACGATCGTCATTCTGGACAGAAACTTTAAAAACGCCAAGGGTGAAACGGTCTTTGGTGAAAATCTACTCCCAATACTCAGGCAGGAAGCTCGATACGAGATAGTCACCATCTTTCATTCCGGTGACACTTCGGAAGAGTCGCACGCAAAAGCACTAAGTGTTGGGGCATATTGGTATCTTCCTAAGTCGTGCGGCCCCAAAATAATTATGTCGTACGTGTGGCTGGCTAGAGATATCTTAGTCGCCCTCACGAGGCCGAATCTTGACCCATTGACTGGCGCTTTCAATCGCGAGCTGATGTACCGCCAGGCAACACGACAGCTCTCATATACAGTGCGCTCGGGTGCGAGTACGGCATTTCTGATGTTTGACGTAGATGGACTGAAGCCAATCAATGACCAGTATGGCCATCACGCTGGGGACAGAGCAATAATTGGCGTGGTAGACACTATCCGTGACCACCTTCGGGAAACGGACATTGTGTGTCGCTTCGGTGGAGACGAAATTTTTGTCATCCTCTTTAATGCGGAAGAAAAATGGGCACAGCAATTTACGCAGGGTATCTGCGCAGCAATGTCGAGAAAAAAACTGCAAATTGATCTGGGGGACGAAGGGAAAGGCCACTTCGGTATTGGTGCTTCGGTGGGAGCGGCAACACTAGACCCTGAACGCGTTACTCAGCTTCTGCAGTCTCCGTCGGGCGTGCAAAGCGAGCCGACAAACCGCGATGCCGCTTTCCGTGATCTGATTAACTCTATGATGGCAGAGGCAGACAGGAGGTTGTACGACCAAAAAAGAAGTCGACACTCCACTCTCCATCTGAACGAAATCCGCTAAGGCGGATTTTTTATTGTGCGTACGCGAATGTTATGCACCTTGCCCCCTTCCTATTTTATTTCAGTGAATGTCACACTGGCGGGAGGAGTGAACTTTCCCTCGTCCACCACCCACGACTCGCAGTCGTACTCACCGATCTGCTGCGCATCAAATGAATAGGTTCCCGACATTCCTGCCCCTGCGTCAGTGGGTGTTCCCGCTGCGACTTTTGCCTTGAATCCCATTTGGGGGGCCA
>JAYTEB010000121.1:0-9455 GCA_043735605.1 Candidatus Lloydbacteria bacterium
TTGATGAAACGTTTCCCAAGAACCAAGAGTGGGATCTCGAGCTCCGCCTTTCGCGGAAATGGAAATTTTTCGCTATTGATAAATTCTATACGCGTATCAACGTGCTCGGGGAAGATGAGCACATGGGTGGAAAAAAGAATATTAGCAACATTATTCGCGGCTATGAGATGCTCTTTGCGAAGTACCGCGACGACTACGCAAAAGCTCCCGCTGCGCTCGCGCGCAATGGGATAAACCTCGCCACAATGTATAGAGAGGTTGGAGACTTCAAAAATATGCAGAGAATGTTTGGCGTGGTGTGGCGCGCAGAGCCGTTTAAGTTTGTACACATGCGGCACTATTTTCTCTCTCTGCTTGGTGAAAAGGTGTATGGTACACTCTACAAATACTTCGCCTAAATTTTATGGAGCCACTACTACAGTCCACGTATCACTCGCTCAAGACGGTCCCTATCATTGGGGGTCTTGTAAAAGGGCTGCGCGATCTGTATCACCACCCACTTTTTGAAAACAGGAGGCTGCGCAATCGTGACATCCGAGCGGCACACAAAGAGCTCAGCAATTTTTTTGGCATTGATACTCCGGCGCATCAGTACCTCGATGAGTTTGTCGCATCTACCACATTTCGCCAATCATACTCATTTGGATATTCGGGGGACTTCGACGTGCTTATGCTGCATGCCCTCACGAGAGTACAGAAGCCCGAGGTGGTGGTCGAGACGGGCGTCGCGAGCGGGCGCTCATCCGCAGCGATCCTCGACGCGCTCGAAAAGAATGGAAAAGGGAAACTCTACTCCATTGACCTCCCACTTTTTTACGATGCAGCAACACCAGAGCGATTCACTACGCACGAGGGAAATTCAGAGCTCAAGGGCTTTGTGCCGAAGGGGCAGCAGCCGGGGTGGCTCATCCCCGCCCATCTGCGCCCTCGCTGGGAGCTGATACTCGGCGACTCAAATGTGGAGCTGCCCAAGCTCTTGGAGCGACTCCCTGTAGTCGACGTGTTCTACCACGACGGTGACCATAGCTACGAGACTATGTCCTACGAATTCCGCGCACTGTGGGAAAAAATCCCGAAGGGAGGTTTTCTCTTTTCTGATGACACCAAGTGGAATGACGCATGGAAAGAGTTTGTCGCCCGCCATCCCGAATGCCCCAACCTTGTCTATCGCAGCCTCGGGATTATGCGGAAATAATTTGAGTAATTACTTGATGGGTGCTATTCTTTTTTGATGACCGTACGCGAAACCCTAAAGAAGCCTATCTTTATTTTGAAGGGTGTGGGCACGTATCTTCCAGGCCCACTCGCGCAACTTCTACCAAAACACGAGACTCAATTTGAGGGGAGGGGCGCCAGAACTGGGGAGCGTCAGTATTTGTCTATGTCTGATTATGCGCTTTCATGCTACACATCTTGGATGCGCACGCTAGTCTCTCTCCGTGAACATCACATCGTGGGCCCATTTGAGCGAGTCGGTGAAATTGGTCCAGGTGACACGCTTGGGGTTGGCTTGTGCGCACTCCTGTCTGGGTCGAAGCAGTATTTTGCGCTCGACATTGTCCCCACAATTACCAGCAGCGAATACTCCAACCTCGAAATGCTCGAGGAGCTAATCGTGTTGTTTCAAAAGCGCGAACCTCTTCCTGATGAAACAATGTTTCCTAAAAATATGCCCACGCTAGCCTCGTATGTTTTTCCATCTGACATTCTTTCAGAAGAGGTGCTGGCTGAAACACTCAACCCAGAGCGGCTTGATGACATTCGCCGTTTAGTCAAAAAGTTTACTGCAGGTGAACATGCAGAAGAAAACGGACTCTTAATCAAATATCTTGTTCCTTGGACTCGCGAAGATGTACTTGCAGCAAACACTGGTAGATTGGATCTCCTCGTCTCATTTGCTGCGATGGAGCACGTCGACAACGTAGAGGAGATATACCAAGCACAGCAGCGCCTACTTAGCACTGGGGGAATTATTGCTCACGCAATTGACTACAAATGTCATCACACTGCGGGGTTGTGGAACGGACATTGGACATATAGTGAACTTATGTGGAAGGTTGTGCGAGGAAGGTGTGTTTACTTGATTAATCGGTGGCCGCACTCTTGGCATTGGCGAGAAATAAAAAAGCATTTTGATTTTTGCTACGAAATTGTCCGAACGGGAGAAAATTTTCTCAGCAGAGCTGATTTGGCAAAGCGGTTTACTGATATCACTGATACAGATCTCGTCACGCGTGTTGCGTTTCTTGTTGCACGAAAGCGTTAATGTGGAAACGCTGCATAGTGTGGCGCCACCTATCTGACCTCGATGAAGTAATAGTAAACAAATATGCTGGTACTATTTTCGCGTTTTATTGGGCTGTGGCGGACGCACGATAATGTGGGTGGGCGTTTTGTGCGCGCCTCGGCGCTCGTCATCATCGAGCGGTTCCTCATCAAGGGGGTGCAGTTTGTGCGTACCATCATATTGGCACGCCTGCTCTTTCCAGAGGATCTCGGGCTTTTTGGACTCGCTGCGGTGTCGCTCGGGCTCATCGACGTGTTCCTGCAGTCGGGATTTGGCTCGGCCATTATTCGCGAGAAGGGAAATGTAGAAAAATATTTGCATACGGCGTGGACGGTGCAGGTGATACGCAACAGCGTGGTTGCGGTAATTATTTTTTTCACCGCACCACTCTTTGGCAGCTTTTTTGCACACCCAGAAATCATCCCACTTATTCGCGTCATGTCCCTCGCGCTCTTTATCGACGGATTTGTGAATATTGGAATTCTGTATTTTCAAAAAGAGCTTGCATACAATAAGCGCTTTGTGTACAACCTCTCCTTTGTTATTACAGAAATCATTGTGGTGATCATTGCTGCGTACTACTTGAGGAGCCCATGGGCGCTCGTCGTTGGGGTACTCGCCAATCGTATTGCATCTGTTATTTTCTCCTACATCCTTCACCCTTTTCGTCCACACTTTGAATTTGATACAAAAGTTATTAAACATTTGTTTGCGTATGGAAAATGGGTAAGTGCCATGTCTATTGTGAGCTTCGCCATTTTGCAGGGGGACTACCTGACGATAGGGAAGATGCTCGGGGCAGAGCAGCTTGGGTATTACCAGCCTGCATATGCACTTGCGCTCATCCCTGTTGCAGAATTCGGGCGAGTCTTGGGTGGTGCGCTCTTTCCCATGTTCGCAAAAATGGATGAAAGCCTCGACTCACTAAGGGAGGGGTTCATTCGCGCGGTACGCCTCGTCTTTGTATTTACGGTGCCCCTCACACTCGGGCTTTATGTCGCGGCAGCAGATTTTGTGCCGGTGGTGTATGGCAAGCGGTGGCTTCCTATGGTGCCTATTGTCTCCGTACTTGCGCTTTATTGCCTCATTCGCACATATGAGTCGGTGGCAAATCCATTTTTTATTGGTATTGGGAAGCCAAGAGTTCAGACAGAGGGGAGTATTGTGCAGTTGGTGGTGATGTTCTCGCTCATTATTCCGCTTACGGCAAACATGGGGGTGGTGGGTACGGCGCTTGCTGTATTTGCGGGTGGTGCCGCGGGGCAGCTGTATTTACTCATTCGCACCACGTCATATCTGCACTTACGTGCCCCTCATTTTGTGGACATGTTTGCGGCGGTCTTTCTCTCGGGACTTGCGATGTTTGGCGTACTCGAGTGGGTGCGACCACAGCTTGGTGCTACGCACGGCATGAGACTACTCTCTTTGGTGGCTATCGGGGCAACAATATATCTGGCCGCACTCTATCTTTTTGATGCGTTGTTTGGTAAAAAGATAATGACTTCATTGCGCTGGATAGGGAAGAGGATTTAGTAAAATTTATGGAACAACCAACAGGACAATTTGGAATCAATCGCATATTTTCGCTCTTTCGACTTCTTTCGAATACGCGTTTTTTGGTTCGGCGGCTACAGTCAAAGTTTATTATTAAATACACACGCACGAAGTTGTACCCCGTAGTTGTTGATGTTGGGTGCGGGAAGGCGCCTCATCGTAAGCACGTTGCATACAAAAAATATATTGGTGTGGACATAGAAGATCGTGGGGGAGTGACGGATGTCATCCTTGCCGACGTGAACGACGGTATCCCCCTTCCGGACGCAACTGCAGATTTGGTGATTTGCACCGAGACGCTTGAACATACAAAGAAACCACACTTTGTCGTGCAGGAGCTCTTTCGAATTACCAAGCAGGGTGGCGTAGTACTCCTCACCGCACCAATGGTGTGGCCAGTACATGAAGCACCGTACGACTTTTTCCGTTACACCAATTTTGGAATGGAGTATCTTTTTAAGGAAGCAGGATTCACCGAGGTGCGCATCCAGCCAACCAACGGATACATATATTCAATGTGCCAACTTGCTCAACTGTATATGCGCCACCCCGCCTTTCTTCCGCTGGTGTGGATCCTCAACAGCATCGGATTTGTTGCATATAAACTTGAGCGCAATCGCAACTTTGCATTAGGTCAGCACGTTGTTGCGGTCAAGTAATGTATGAAAAATTTAGAAAATTTTACGCAGGGAAAAATCAACCACATTTGGGGAGCGCGTTGGCGCACTGAAGAAGGATTGCCCGCACGTGCAAAGTTTATGCAGAGACTCTTTATCGAGGGATACCCAGTTTTTATGCAGCATGTCCCCAGTGATGCAAAAAATTTCCTTGAAGTTGGTGCGGGTACGGGGCGTTATGGGTTAAAACTTGCCGAGGACCGCCCACAACTCTCCGTAACGTTAACCGACATAGCAGATGATGGGATACTCTCGATGCATGCGTCAGTATCAGAACTGGGATTAGTGAATGTGGTAGTGCAGAAGGAAGATGCTTTCAGCCTGTCTTTTTCAGATGGGACATTTGACGTTGTATTTTCAGATGCGGTTATCCAGCATCTCCCAGATCATGAGTCAGCAATGAAGGAGATGCTTCGCGTCGTTCGACCTGGTGGACTCCTCATTATTTCTTCGGTGAACGGCTGGAATCTTCCGCACAAACTCTACAAGGCATCTCTTGTTATGCTTGGAAAGGAATATCCATATGGATACGAAAAAAATTTCACCCCAATCGAGCTTTGCTCACTTTTTCAACATTTTCAATTAAAGGAGATAACGCAAGATGGCTTTTATCCGGCATACGGAATCTATCGCTTGAAGACGTATTGGAAACCGGCAAAATTGATTGGGAGCGTCATAAATCGCCTCAACAAAATGATTGACCCTTGGACGGGGCGCTTTCTCTCGCGCAAATTTGGTTTTGAGATTTTTGTGGTGGGAAGAAAATAGTTTTTTACGCTACTTTTTTGACAGGGGCGTGGTTCTCATTAGGCTCACGCGGCGTGCCACTATTTGCGAAAGTCACATTTAATTAGTACTATCTTTTTATGAAATCCACCTACAACCACGACGTGCCCGTCGGCAAGCTTGATTATTGCCAGATTACCGGGTCAAAAAATCTTTTCCTCGCAATAGATCTTGGGCATCAGGCGCCATGTGATGCGCTTTTAAATGAGGTCACACTGAACGAGCCAGAGGTGCACTACCCGCTGCGACTCATGATTTGCCCCGACTCTGGCTCAGCGCAGCTCGACCACATCGTTGAGGGGCGCACTATCTACCCCGCGGACTACCCCTACCGCTCGGGAATTTCTGAGCCACTCCGTGTATACCAAAAGGCATTTGCAGATGGCATCATTGCGGAGTTTGATATCCCGAAGGATTCGCTGTGTGTGGACATAGGCTCCAACGACGGCACGCTCCTCACTGGTTTCAAGAAGAATGGCATGCGCACGCTCGGCGTGGAGCCCACCAACATGGCACAGTACGCCATCCTCGAGAATGGCATCGAAACCATTCAGGATTTTTTCACGGAAAATATTGCAAGGAAAATCGTCGCAGACAGGGGTCCTGCAAAGGTGGTCACGATGACCAATGTATTCGCACACATGGCACCCCTCGGTGAGGTGATGCGCGGACTCGAGACCCTGCTCGATGAGGACGGCATTTTCATCACCGAGAGTCAGTATCTCCTCGATGTGCTTGAGGGCAATCAATTTGAGGGTATATACCACGAGCATGTACGCACCTACAGCTTAAAAGCACTCACAAAACTGATGCCCTACTACGGGCTCGAAGTGTTCGACGTGCGCCGTGCATCACGCTATGGGGGCAACATTCGTGCATATGTTGCCCGTAAGGGGGTGCACCCCATCAGCGAGCGCGTCACTGACCTTTTGAAAGAAGAAGAGGACAAGGGGCTTTTTACTCCCGAGGCGTGGGCCAAATGGAGAGACCGTGTAGAGAAAAATCGCGATGAATTTATGGCACTCGCATATGATGCAAAGCAGAAGGGCCTGAAGTTTGTCGCCGACTCGTGCCCAGGGCGCGGAGCCGTCTTGGTGAGCTATTACGGACTCAACAAAGACCTCCTGCCATACATCGCACAGCTTCCCGGTTCGGAGAAGGTGGGTAAATATATGCCTGGTACTCGCATCCCGATTGTCGACAACAAGATAATTCTCGAGGACAATCCCGACTACGTCGTCATCCTCGCATGGCACTACGGCGACTACATCATGGAGCAGTGGCGCAAAAAAGGATTCAAGGGCAAGTTTGTCCTTCCTCTCCCTGAGTTCAAAATCATCGAAGATTAGAATTTTATTATTCGACTAATTTAAAATCGTTCGTGTTTCGATGAAGTTCGAGGCGCGGAGAAACAGCGAGGAAGGCATATTCATATATGTAGAACGAGCTGTAGAGGCTCCGCAACAAAGAAATTCGCGAAACAAGAATGATTTTACCCACATGATACCTTTTCTTGAGTTTGCAAAGCTTAATACTCCATACAAAAATGAATTGATGGATGCCGTCTCTGATGTCATCGACACGGAATATTATATTCTCGGTGGCAAGGTCACGGAGTTTGAAAATGCATTTGCGGAGTATTGTGGCACCAAGCACGCTATTGGTGTGGGCAATGGCTTGGACGCGCTTACGCTCATCATTCGTGGATACAAAGAGCAGGGGGTGATGAAAGAAGGGGATGAAGTGCTCGTGCCATCCAATACATACATCGCGAGTATTCTCGCCATCACTGAGAATCGCCTCGTGCCTGTATTGGTCGAGCCCGACCTCGCCACGTTTAATATTGATCCCAGTTTACTCGAGGCAAAAATCACCCCAAAGACGAAAGCGATACTTACTGTGCACCTTTATGGGCAGGTGGCATATTCGGAGACAATGCAGAAAATCGCCGACAAACATGGGCTCAAAATCATCGAAGACAGCGCACAGGCGCACGGAGCAGAATATGCAGCAAAGAAGACGGGTAATCTTGGGGACGCGAGCGGCTTCAGTCTCTATCCGTCAAAACCACTGGGTGCGGTGGGTGGAGATGCGGGCATTGTGACGACAAACGACGACAAACTCGCCGAGGTTGTCCGTGCGATACGTAATTACGGAAGTGAGAAGAAATATCATAATCTCTATCAAGGGGTGAATAGTCGTCTCGATGAAATACAAGCGGCGATGCTTCTGGTGAAGCTCCGCCACCTTGATCACGAGAATGCCTTTCGCCGCGCGATTGCCAAGCGCTATCGCGAGGAAATAAAAAATCCGAAAATTATTTTGCCCACCACGAATGACGAGGCATCTCATGTTTGGCATCTTTTCGTCACGCGCACAGAGCATCGCGACGCATTCCAAAAGCATCTGACTGACAATAGTGTCGGCTCCCTTATTCACTACCCCATCCCTCCCCACAAACAGCCCGCATATAAGGAATGGAATAATGATAGTTACCCCATCTCCGAAACAATCCATGAAACAGTCCTCAGCCTTCCACTCCACAATGCGCTGACAGATGCAGAAGTAGC
Source organism: Candidatus Lloydbacteria bacterium (assembly GCA_043735605.1). Classification (GTDB taxonomy): domain Bacteria; phylum Patescibacteriota; class Minisyncoccia; order Phycocordibacterales; family UBA6899; genus MHLP01. The sequence continues at coordinate 7,875 of JAYTEB010000121.1, forward strand.
AACAATCGTCGCTGTGTGTAATTCCTATTAAAAATATCTGCCCCCGTCCCCAAATAAATTACGTTAAGACGTGCGACCGCACATCTTAACGTAATTTTCAAAAGTGAAGGTTCAAGAAAAAAAGCCCCGCGTTGCGGGGCCTTGATGCTGTATGCAGATTGCTCAGTTACCGAGGAGTTCTTTGGGGAAGGTTTCGCGGAGGACGCCGAACTTTTCACGGAACGGATTCATCGCCCACATGAGCTGGTGCCAGTTGCTCGGGATGATGCGTGGGTCGAGCCCGCATATTTCTTCGTCGGTGAAGAATTTCCATGTGCCCTTCATGCGCTCGATATCTTTCATCCAGATGACGCGGCGGTACATGGTTGTCTGATCCATGTTGCGTCGAGGTGCTTCGAAGTGTAGTGTCTCGCCGAGCATCTCGAGTGGCACACTATGAGTGCCTCCGAATGCGTCACGGTCATCGCGTTCGGCTGCGCTCTCGAGTGTGTCGAGCCAACGGAACGAGCAGCAGGTGTTGTGGAAGAGGCCACAGTAGGCGTCACCTACTTCACCCTCGTCACGCAGGCGTAGCGCGTAGCCGAGCCGTTTGCCGTCCACGTCTTGGACCTCGTGCACGATTTGCACCGACACTGTAACGGGGCCGAGCAGAAGCTCGAATACTTCCGGCGGAGCAAAGCCCTTGTGTGCGAGGCGCCATGCGGTCTCGGTCTCCTTGAGCGCACGCAGTGGCACAGCCATCACGGCGAGCGGAGTGGTGCGGAAGTATTCCGCGACAAGATAACCCTGATCATCCTTCTCGAGGTAGGAAAGAAAAGTTTGAGCACTTTCTGGGGTCATGATGATTCCTTGGTTGTGTTGAAAAGAATGGGATATATATCTATAGATATTATAGCAAATATAAGTAGTTTTGTCAAGAAATTGCTCTGGTTGAGCCGTGTTATCATTCTAGGACTTACAGAAATGAGCGCGATTCGAGGCATGGAGAAAGCGACGAGGAAGCCATATTCATATATGGGGACCGATTCGCAGAGGCATAAGTGCATCGCCATATAACAAAGAAGTTCGCCGTTTATGAAAGTACTACTATGACCACCGCAGTAATCGAAGCCATGGCCACCGGCCTTCCCGTCGTTGCCACCATGCACAGTGGTTTTCCTGATCAAGTGAACCCAGGGGTGAACGGCTATTTGTCGCGGGAGAATGATTTCGCAGACTTTGCAGAAAAGATGCTTGCATATATCGAGCACCCAGAATTATGGCCAGCAATGTCCATGGAAGCTCGCGCACTCGCGCTCGCAAAGTATGACCGCAAGCCGCTAATCGCGCGTCAGCACGCATTGTATGAGGAGCTTGCACCGGGGGTGAAAAAGGTCGCGTTCATAGCAGGAATGTTCCCTACTATTTCTGAGGTGTGGTTTATCAACCAAATTGCAGACCTCATGGACCGCGGAGTGGATGTGAAAATTTACACACTCAAAAAAGGTGGTTTAGAAAATGTTTCTGAGCGCTATTTTACCTACAAGATGGCAGAGCGTACCATCTCGCTCGAAATGCCAGCCTTCGCGCCGAAGCGGATCC
>JAYTEB010000122.1:0-1535 GCA_043735605.1 Candidatus Lloydbacteria bacterium
TCACGTGGGCAGCGCACAAAAACCAACTCTCGTACGGTGCGCGGTAATGTGCGCAAGACGATGGGTAGCGGTCGCCGTAAGCTCGAAAAGAAATAGTCACTGTCGTTAATGATATTAACAGCGTAAGCAACGAAAAATGGGTAAGAAACGAATAGTCAAAAAAGCTGGAGGAAGCGTGGACCAAGGACTGAAGGCACGGGCTCTTTCACGTGTCCCAAAAAAGAAGATTACGCATGCAGTGCTCAACATTCAGTCGACATACAACAACACAATCGTTTCTTTGGCTGACACAGAGGGCCGCGTGCTTATGTGGTCTACATCAGGCTCTCTCGGTTTTAATGGCGCAAAGAAGGGGACACCGTTTGCTGCAGCGAAAATTGGTGAGTTGCTTGCAGAGAAGGCCATGCTGATGGGCCTCAAGTCCGTCGACGCTGTCGTCAAAGGTGTCGGGTCTGGGCGTGAGTCCGCGATCCGTGCGTTTATTGCCAAGGGAGTAGAGATTAACTCTATTAAGGACAAGACCCCAGTGCCACACAATGGTCCTCGCCCCAAGAAACCTCGTCGTATTTAATCATCCATAAAAAGAACATATGTCATCTGACCCTAAATGCAAAATATGCCGTCGTGCTGGTGAAAAACTCTTTTTAAAGGGCGATAAATGCTTCACCCCAAAGTGTATTTTTGAAAAACGCCCAACCCCACCAGGAAAGCCTATCGCTGAGCGCAAGCACCGCAGCATGGTGACCGAGTACGGTATTCAGCTAAAAGAAAAACAAAAAATTCGCAACACGTACGGAGTCTCGGAAAAACAGTTTCGCGCGTACGTGCAAAAGGCTACTGGCGAGAAGGGTTCCCCCGTGGACCACTTGTTTGAAAACCTTGAGCGCCGCCTCGACAACGTCGTCTACCGACTTGGGTTTGCGGTCAACCGCACTCAGGCACGACAAATGGTTTCACACGGCCACTTTGTCATAGGAAAGCGCAAGATCACGATTCCTTCCTACCAAGTATCCTTGGGTGAAGTGATCACCGTGCGTGAAGGAAGCCGTGTTTCGTCTTTGTTTACTGGGGCCACAGAGAAGCTCTCGAAGCATTCCGCCCCTGCATGGCTTTCTACTGACCCACTGAAATTGACTGCCGAGATACGAGGTACGCCAAAATACGACAAAAGTGCACTGAGTTTTAATGTACAGTCTGTCATCGAGTTTTATAGTCGCTAGGAATAAAGAAGAACATATTGTATAATATTTCGTAGTTTACATTGTTATTAAGCCATAATTGCCAACGTCATGCCAGACCATAATGTCGCATTGCCATCAAAGCCAAAGCCCGTCCGTGAGGAGGGTTCTATGGGTGTCTACGAGATCGAGGGTTTGTACCCTGGGTACGGTCACACTTTGGGTAACTCACTACGGAGAATCATTCTCTCGTCTCTTCCTGGTGCTGCACTTACGTCACTGAAGATAGACGGTGTACTTCATGAGTTTTCGACACTTGAGGGTATGAAGGAGGATGTGATCACTCTTATCCTCAAC
>JAYTEB010000123.1:0-3714 GCA_043735605.1 Candidatus Lloydbacteria bacterium
CCGACTCGGCAACGCCACTTCGGAAAGCGGCGGCTTCGCGCCTCCGTCTTTCGAGCCCCTGACCCGCCCGAGCAACCGTAGTCAAAATTCTCCTTACGGAGAAGTTTTGAACGGCTTGCTGCGGGTCAGGGACTCGAACCCCAATACTTGCCTCCAGAGGGCAATGTCCTACCATTAGACGAACCCGCAATAATATTTCTCTTTCCGAATCTTCCCATCATACTGAAATCAGAGTATATTTCAAGTGATTTTTGAGGTATAATTAGTACACAATGAAAACATACGAATCATATGCCGCACTCCTGAAGCCCTCGTTTGCGCCACCTCCGTGGATATTTGGGCCAGTATGGAGCGTGCTCTACCTCATCATCGCAGGGTCATTTGGCTATGTTATGTATCTCTTTTGGCTGAAGCGCATCCCCTTTATTGTCCTTCTCCCGTTCTTACTCAACCTCCTTTTTAATTTTATTTTTACCCCACTTCAGTTTGGACTCAAAAATCTTCCCCTTGCATCACTCGACATCCTACTCGTGCTTGTGACGCTTGCATGGGCAATGTGGGCAATATTCCCCTACGCCAAATGGGTGGTGTACATAAACATCCCCTATTTTCTCTGGGTCGCATTTGCTACGGTACTACAGATCACGATCACGTGGATGAACAGCTAATGCTCCTCTAGCAGCATAGGCAGACTTGAATTGGGTCATTTGAGTGATTTTTTCGTTACAAGCCTTTCGTGAAGACGTATATTGCTATATTTGAGTCTTCCTATAGAGTATTTTACAGACACCGTTCTACACATACTTGAAAGAAATGAGGTATTCTCATGTTTCAATCCTTCTTTCCGAGACCGATGCTCTTCTTTGGGTCTTTTGTGTTTTGGGCTTCCGCCTGCTTGGCGTTTTGGTTTACCCTAGGACAGCAGACTGGGGAAATGCTCTCGGTTGGGGAGTGGTTTGGCTTTGTGCACCTCGACTACGGACTACTGGACGCACTGCAAAAAGAGGCAGCGAAGTTTGGTGCAAAGACTGACCCCGCGCACATCAAGCTCGTGGGTGCTCAAATAAAAGCCATTGAGAGTGCTGCGACATTTTGGGCATATCAATACTTGATTCCCTGCTACGGCATTTTTATGGGCTGCTGGTATATTGCGAGCTCCCACAAATGGCTCCGGTGGTCACTTTTTGGGTCTGGGGTAATCATTTTCTTCACATGGTTTCTGGTGCAACTCGACGTCATGATCAACGAGTGGTTTGGCGTGTTTTACAACATGATCCAGAAAATGTTTGCCAGCCCAGGAACAGTAGAGAGTCCTGAATACTATGGACTGCTCACCACTTTTTTCACGATTGCTGCGGTATTTGTCGTCGTGAGAACGCTAGGAAGTTATTTCATCCAGCACTATAATTTTCGTTGGCGCGAGGCCATGAACGAATATTACTCTGCGAAATGGGGTCGCATTCGCCACATCGAGGGAGCGTCGCAACGTGTGCAAGATGACACCATGCGCTTTGCAGACATCATGGAAGGTTTGGGGGCCGGACTCCTCGATGCAGTGATGACGCTCATCGCATTCTTGCCAATACTGTGGATGTTCTCAACGAAATACATTTCCGAAATACCGGTCATTGGACCTGTAGCACACGGGCTTGTGATTGTGGCAGTATGCTGGTCTATTGTGGGCACCGTCGTGCTCGCACTCACTGGTTACTATCTACCCAAACTGAAGTATCACAATCAGCGCGTAGAACATGCATATCGCGAAGAGCTTGTGTACGGTGAAAAAGACGTCACCAGGGCACAAGAGATGACCTTGCGTGGACTATTTGACCACGTGCGCACAAACTACTTCCGACTGTATTTTCACTACATGTACTTCAACCTTGTACGTTTCAGCTATCTTCAGGCAGGCGTACTTGTGCCGTATGTCGCGCTTGCTCCAACACTTCTTTCAAAAGAGGCTGTGCTTGCAGGATTCACCTTGGGGGTGATGCAACAAACAGTGCGTGCATTTGCGCGAGTGGAGAGCTCGTTTCAGTATCTCGTCCTCAACTGGCCGACGATTATTGAGATGTTATCCATTCACAAACGACTGAAAGAACTGGATCGCGCCATAAAATAACTAGACACTCCCACCTCCATGAGGTGGTTTTTTTACGGCTTTATGAGCCCCAGCTTTTTGAGGCGGACGCGAATGCCGCCAGACTGACGCGCGAGCAACTCGGCAATACGTGCTGTTTTCATGCCCTCTTCAAACATTTTCACGAGACGGTCCTCTTCTTCTTTGCTCCATTTTGCGCCCAAGTTTGCGGGCTTTTCTTTTGCTGTCGTAATGTCTATTTCTTTTTGCTTCCTCACGGGAACACCCACACCTAGGCGCACAAGACGAATCTGCTCGTAGGAATACTGCTCATGGAGTTTTTCAAAAATAGGCTTCAGGAATCCTCCCTCCATGGAAACTATAGCCTCCCGTATTTCATCGACTGCCACCGGGGAAAGTGTGCCAAAAGTTGCCACGTCCAAGGGCGGGAGCTTGCCCGAAAGTGCGAGGTCCTCCAAGTGTTTCACGATGGTCCCTTCGGTCATTTTCCGCATCGCGACAATTTCCTGCAACGTTTTTCCTGCCTGTACAAGCACGAGTGTCTCTTCGTAGGTACTTGGTTTTGGGGCACTACGCTCTTTTGCGGCAATCTCTTTTTTGAGTAGGCATCCACCTATTGCAAGGAGAAAGTTATCATGGAGTTTCGCAATATCAGTTGCGGGCATTTCAAGAAATCCATTCTCTGCTTCTTGGGAGCGCTCACGGAAAGACTGATCGCGCGAGAGTACCAGAGGGTGCACCTCGAATGCACGCTGGTTGATACCGAGGATGTGCAGCCCAGAAAATGCACGCACGCGCGAAAGCGCGACATACCCCTGTCCATATTCAAATGCACGGCTAAGGTCCATCGTCGCCGCATCAAGTGACATCCCCTGACTTTTGTGCACCGTGATAGCCCATGCAAGGCGTAGCGGCACCTGCGTGATGGTCGCGAGCACTTTGCCACTGTCATCCACCGCCCACTCCGATGGGAGTGCAGTGATGAGCTCCCCCTCGCGCGTCTCTACAATGGGAAAGTCACTGTCTTCGTCGAAGCCGACGATGGTACCAAGTGTGCCATTTACATAGCCATTCTCGAAGTTATTTTTAGTGAACATTACCGACGCACCTTCTTTGAGCACGAGCTCTTGCGGAGAGAGGCAGCCCTTGATGAGCTGCTCCACGCGGGCGGTACTCCCCTTTGTATTCATAAGAAATATTTTCTCTTCTGCTTCGAGTTTGGCGAGTTCCTGTATATTTTTTTTATCGACGTCGAGGTTGTGCGTGTAGAGCTGAGGGATGTCGGTGGGGTGCTCCCCAGGAGCGACGTGCCGCTCGCCGATGTATTCAAAGACACTGTCCTCGAGCTCGCCGCGACGAATAGCAGCGAGGGTCGAGAGGAATGCGGTGTCTTCTTGGCGATGCTGCTCGGAGAGATAGCATACGACAGGGTTTGCACTCGCCCATGTGCGCGACTCAAAGCAAAACTGCGCACGCTCGCCGCTATTTCTGTCTGCGATTGGGGGAAGTTGAAAAAAGTCTCCGACGAATATCACCTGCAATCCGCCAAACGGCTCGTCCCGACGGCGCAGTGTGCGTGTGACCGTCTCCACCATGGAAAGCACGGTACCGTC
>JAYTEB010000124.1:0-9406 GCA_043735605.1 Candidatus Lloydbacteria bacterium
GGAGGGTCTCCACCATCACAACTGACGCCACCGAAGCCGATGAATTCTGGAGTGACGATGTTGTCCCCCGAGTCTTTGTCGAGGACGATATTGTCCATATTCTCCATACTGGATCCAAGTGCATAGCTCCGGCATCCCGATAGATTGCAACCCGTCGTGGAATTCAGCAGTCCCTCATAGAGGTAGAGAAGGTCGTCGAGTCGGCTCGCCTCCTGTGGGTCGGTAGGGAGAGTTGGAAGATAAGTGGGTACGAGGGCGGCACTGACGGTGACGCCACCAAGGGAATTCTCATTGGGATCTCCTACGGTATTGGGTGGGTAAGACTGCGTTGAGTCAAAGTAGAGCTCGAGTGCGAGCTGCACATTCTTCATATCCGAAATACGCGTGGCGTCACGCGCCTTTTGTCGGGCGGTACCGAGTGAGGCCAAAACGACCGATGAGAGAATTCCTATGATGGCAATAACGACCAAGAGCTCGATAAGGGTGAAGCCTTGTGCTAAGCTTTGTGTGCGATTTTTAATAGAGGTGAACATAACGTGCTGCTAAGAATAGTTATGGCACTAAAGTCATGACTAAATAATACCACGTGCGCGAACCAAACTCACCATGAAAAGAGATGGGCTGAGAAACAAAGAGCGACTAACGCTTCTTTCCCGCGGCCTTGATGTATGCGTCGAGGGGGGGTATCGGTGTAGAAATGAAGTGACTACGGGGTGACGCTGTAGCAGACTTCGTCGACACCATTTGCTGTTGCAGCGGGGTCGCCACCATCACAACTGACACCACCGAGACCAATGAATGCTGTGGTGGTGATCGTGTCCCCTGGGTCGTTGTCGAGTACAATGTTATCCATACGCTCCATCGTCGTCCCAAGCGCATAGCTTGGGCAGCCTCCAGTAGAGCAGTCGGTCGTGAGGTCCGTCAATCCCTCGTAAAGGTAGAGGAGCTCATCGACGCGACTTGCCGTTTGCGGGTCAGTGGGGAGGGTGGGGAGATATGTTGGCACAAGAGCGGCACTTACGGTGGGCCCACTCAGTGGGTTCTCATCTGGGGTTCCCGTCGTATTCTCGGGGTATGACTGCAGGGAGTCAAAATAGAGCACAAGGGCGGTTTTTATACTTTTCATATCTGCAATGCGTGCAGCGTCACGGGCTTTTTCTCGTGCCGTACCGAGTGCAGCAAGCACGACCGATGAGAGAATTCCTATGATGGCAATAACGACCAAGAGCTCGATGAGGGTAAAGCCTTGTGCCAAGCTTTGTGTGCGATTTTTAAAAGAGGTGAACATAAGGTGCTGCTAAGAATAATTAGGCACTAAAATCATAACTAAATAATACCACGTGCACGAACCAAACTCACCATGAAAAGAGATAGGTGAGACACAAAGAGCGACTAGCGCTTCTTTCCCGCGGCCTTGATGAACGCATCAAAAAGAGGGTGAGGGGTGAGGGGGCGGGCCGTGAATTCCGGGTGGAATTGAGTGCCGAGGAAAAATGGATGTTTTGACTTTGGGAGCTCAGCTATCTCCATCAGTTTTTGATCTGGAGAGATTCCGGAAAAAACGAGCCCTGCTTTTTCGAGGTCGGCGACATATGCAGGATTCACCTCGTAGCGATGGCGGTGGCGCTCGTGTACCATCTCTGCTTTGTATGCCGCGCGCGCGAGTGTCCCCTCCTTCAGGTACGCGGGGTACACACCGAGGCGCATCGAGCCACCATAGTCCCCCGCGTCGAGCTTCGCCTGCTGCTCGGGCATGATGGCCACAACGGGATATTTTGTTTTCGGGTCGATCTCGGTGGTGATGGCACCCCGCAGTCCGAGCACATTACGGGCATACTCGGCGACAAGGAGCTGCATGCCGTAGCAAATCCCCAAATAGGGGACCTTACGGGTACGGCAGTATTCTATTACGCGCAGTTTCCCTTCGATGCCGCGTGCACCAAAGCCACCGGGGATGAGGATGCCGTCGTAGCGTTTTAACATGGCGATATTTTTTGCCGCATCTTTACCTTCAAAATCTGTCGCGGCGAGCCACTCGATGACGGGCTTTTTACCTGCGTGGTATGCAGAGTACTTTAGTGCTTCAATAACGGAGAGGTATGAATCTGCGAGCACGAAGTCGCCGGTAGCGAAATATTTTCCCACCATGCCGATGCGTACCTCGCCCTTCGTATTATTTACTTTGCGCACAAAGCCCTTCCAAGGGGCGAGGTCGGCGGGCTTTTTAGGCTTTAGACTCAAGAGCTTCATCACTATCGTCGCGAGATTGTCTGCCTCAAAATTTAAGGGTACGTCGTACACGCTGTCGACGTCGGGAGCAGAGATGACCTGCTCCACGCGCATCCCTGAGGATGCGGCGATCTTTTCCTTGCGCTTTGCGTCGATGGGTACCTCACCACGAGCGATGATGATGTCAGGCTGTACGCCGTATGAATTCATTGTGCGCACTGCATACTGCGTGGGCTTCGTCTTCATCTCGCCGAGCTTGCCTGGGACAGGCAGATAGGTAACAAGCACAAAGAGTACGCTGTCGGGGCTCGCCATCTGCAGCGTGCGCGCAGCCTCGATGAACATCACACTCTGGTATTCACCGAGTGTGCCACCCACCTCGACGATAGTGATGTCGGATTTGTCTTTCTCCCCCGCAGCTTTGATGCGACGAATGACTTCCTCGGGGATATGCGGCACAGGCTCGACGCACTTCCCTCCGTATCCGAGTGCCCGCTCGCGGTCAATGACGCTTTTGTAGACCGCACCACCGGTCATGTAATTTTCCGAGTTCAAGTCTCGCCCCAAAAATCGCTCGTAGCTTCCCATGTCTTGGTCGGTCTCGAGGCCGCTCCTTAAGACAAAGACCTCACCGTGCTCGGTGGGGTTCATGGTGCCTGCGTCGACATTCAAATATGGGTCGATTTTGATGGGAGAGATACGAAAACCGCGAGACTGGAGCAGGAGCGCGATGGAAGAAGTGGCCACCCCCTTCCCCACCCCACTCATTACCCCGCCTACAACAAAAATATATTTATGTGATTTTTTCATAAACAACAAAGACAGACCGACTCCCCCACCGCAACACTAGACCGATTTTAACACGCACGCACACCCAATGCAAAATCGCCGCAAGCAAAGACTTTGCGTCTTGCTGAGGTTCTATTTACCCATCAGATAGAGGCGCTGCACCTCGTCGGCAGAGAGGGCGCGGTTGTAGACGCGGACTTCGTCGATGGTGCCGTCGAAGTTACGCGCGTTGTCAGTAGTCCTCCCCCCAATGACGAAGTTGTCGACCCCCGAAGCGGGTGCGTTCATCGTCTGTGCGCCATTCGAAGCGACTCCATCTTTATAAAGCGTTACCGTCGTACCATTGAAGGATGCGACTACGTGCTGCCAGGCATTCAGCGTGATGGCATTGGGGGCAGAAAAACGTGAATCAGGGATGACGGTAGTATTTACCATAAAACTAAACCCATTGGATACATTAAAATTGTCTACCAAAAATAAGTACCCTGCTGTTGCTGCTCCGTCTTTGTCCACAATGCGCCCACGACTGTTCCCTCCGAAGCTCCTCGGGTAGACCCATGCGCTGATGGTGATGGGCCCAGTGATGTTGAGGTTGCTTGGAGCACCCATCGATATATGGTCATCCACCCCGTCGAAGCGAGTCCCTTGCCCTATTTTTCCTATCGTGGTGGTGGTAGGGTTTTGATTTTGGAGACCTCCGTGATTGCCCTGAGTCGAGGAATCGCGCACGTTAGGTGTCATGTCCTTTCCATCAAACGTCCAGTTGCCCACGAGGCCGTCAGTGAGCCCATCTCGGTGGGAGACATTCTGTTTCATGGAGGCACCCATGAGGTAGAGGCGTTTTATTTCTTCGGCGGAGAGTGCGCGGTTGTAGACGCGGACATCGTCGATTGCGCCGTCAAAATTGCGTGCGTTGTCGCTAATTCTGCCACCGATAGCAAAAATATTTGTATTTGAAATAGGGAAAGCATTAAATGTCGCTGAGCCGACACTAGCACCGTTGACGTAAATAGTGACGATCATGCTTGGGTCAAGTGTTACCGTAACGTGTTGCCACCTATTGAGTGTGCTGACATTTGCTACGCCCAAAAACTGAGTGCCGGCACTCCCCGTGTTTACCCCGAACCCTACGCCACTTGTCACGTTGCTATTATCTACTGAAAACCAAAAACCTGTGGTGGCAGCTGGGTCTTTATCCACGATACGCCCGCGACTGCTCCCTCCGAAGCTCCTCGGGTAGATCCATGCGCTGATCGTTATTGGACCCGTGATGTTGAGGTTGCTCGGGGCACCCATCGATACTGCATCATCCACGCCATCAAAGGTAATGGCTTGCCCAATTTTCCCCATCACTGTGCTCGTCGCGTGGTTCCTCCAGTCCCCACTATTGCCTGTGGCAACACTGTCGAGGACTTCACGAGTGGAGGATGAGAGGTCTATGTCCTTCCCATCAAACGTCCAGTTGCCTACGAGGCTGTCGGTAAGCTGGTCGCGGTGGCTCACATTTGTTTTGAGGGACGCACCCATGAGGTACAAGCGTTTTATTTCATCGGCGGAGATAGTGCGGTCGTACATACGCACTTCGTCGAGAGCGCCGGAGAAAAATACTGATCCGACTGCTCCCAAAAGAACTCCACTACTACTTAGGCCTACCGCTGTGGTTATCGCCACATGATGCCAGCCAGCAGTCACTACAGATGAGACGACACCATCGACATAGATAGTTGGGGAGGAGAAATTATTTGCCGTAATCGTGCCATTTATCGATTCAATATTGTGTGTTGCGTTCAATGCCATTATTTTTGACGAGGGCGTACTCGTGCCCTTCATCCAAAATGCCACGGTTCTCACCCCGACAATCTCGCTGGGTACAGACACCACATCATCCACCCCGTCGAAGCTTATCGCCTGACCAACTTTCCCTATCGTGGTGGTGGTCGCATGATTTTTCCAGTCGCCACTATTGTCTATACCCGCGCGATCCCGCACCTCCGCGGTCGGAAGTGTCAGGTCGATGTCGCGGCCGTCGAAGCTCCAATACGCAACGAGGCCGTCGGTGAGCTTATATCCCTGCCACGCATTCATGACGAAGTTGGCGAGTGCAGTGTTGCGCCCAAAGGCAAACATCCCAGCCACGACGAATGTGGCGGCGAGGAGCGCAAGTGGGATTGTACTATGTGCAAGCTTCACTTTGATTTTTTATTTGAACGCGCTTTTGCTAAAAAATCTTTGTACTCTATTTGTGCGAGATCAAGGACCCCGCGTAGTGTCCCCAGTGATAGCTCTTTGTGTAGTGGGACGACGGTGGTAATTTTCTGCTGTGCAATACGCCTTGACAACTTCATGTGGCTTCCTTTTTGTGACACGAGGGAGAATAAGTATATGCGCTCAAGAATCCTGACCACTTGGCGACCTGAGAATGTTTTAGGCATGGCGCAGTTCCATGGTGGTCACCATCGGCGCACTCATGCTTCGTAAATATTTTTTGAGTGCAGGCTCTCCTTCGAGGTACAGCTCGGTGGCCTCTACGAGGTTTTGCTGTGCAGCCTCTACGGTCTTCCCCTGAGAGACCACCCCCAGCTCAAGGCAGCGGGAGACGAACCACTTCTCTTCTTTTGTGATAACCGTAGTGAATCTCATGATTTGTCTATTTTAACACAACAAAAACACCCATACAAGGCAGGGCCCCCTACGGTGTGGGTGGTGTACCTCCTTCGGGTGGGGAGTGTGGGGGTAATGTATCGGGCTCGGTGCTTGGCGCGCCTCCTGTGCCATTTTCCGTGCTCGTGCCTGTACCAGTGCCTGCAGTATTCGCACCTCCGCTTTCGGTGCTCGTACCCGTACCGCCACCACTTATGGGCGGGGTGGAGTTGGCGTTGCCTGTGCTATTTTCGGGGAGCTCCTCGTAGGGCACATTTGCACTGATGAGGAGCGCGCGGAGGCTGGCCTCATTCACGCAGACGCGGCCGACGCACACCTTTTGCGTACGGACTTCGGGGATGGTGAGTACTCCTGCCTCGTCGAGCGACCATGTGCCCGCGATACCGCGCAGCGCCCCTATTTCCGTGATGGAGAATCCGCGCATGTTGATCCCCGTATTTGCAAACGCCATGTTTGTGTCAGTGTCGAGCGAGAAGATACTACTGATGCTCGTGGTACTGCCTCCTGCGATACCGCTCCCTATGATACTGGTATTTGTCTGCACAAAGACGAGGAGCTTCATCGTGGGCTCGCCGTCGACGGCCCCCACGTACTGCTCAAGCGCGGTGCCGATGGTCGACTCCCCAGCCCTCGCCTTTTTGCCCACACCGAGTACTGATGAGGGTGCTATTTTGTCCCCGACGGCGATAGCACCACCTTCGAGAGAAACGCTGACGGGCACACGTCCGACCAGTGCGATGGGCACTTGGCGTGCACGGTTCTCTGCCACTTCTTCCTTGATGTCGCCAGCAATCTTGAACCCTCCGAGGATGACGCCAGGGTCGGTCGAGACCACACCAAAGAGTACGGGGCGAGCGTCGGTGTGGTCGAAGCGCTTCACAAAGACTGGGTGCGCGGGGTCGAGCATCACGATATCCCCCGCCTTAAGACCTGCGTCGAGCGTGGGGTACTGCTCTGCGACGTCGATACCTGCGATGGATGCGCCCTCGGCGTAGATGAATCCGCGGGTGCGTGCTGCGTCGTCGCATTCGCCGCCGTCGTCATTCACACAGATGATGCCATTGTCGACAATGAGCGATGCATCGGGAATGTTGCTCGCATAGTATGGCGTGGTGGAGCCGATGTGTACCGTCGTCGAGCCCACCGTACCGTTGACTTGATTTGTGACCTCGCCACCGATGGTGAGGAGTGGCACACCGTCGAGCTGCGCCGAGTAGCGCTGCTTTGTGCCTGTGGCGGAGCTTGCCGTCACCATCATGTCTATCCAGCTGAGGATTCCTGCATCATTTTCAAACTCCGCTGGGCCCGCCTCGAGGTGGTCGACCGACAAATTCACAAATGATGAAGTGGCCGAGGATGACGTTGCGGTGAAATAATTTGCCAGTACTTGCCCCACCACTGAAAGCTTCGCATATGGGCTCGACGTCCCAATCCCCACATTGCCATTCGCAAGCACGGTAAAGAGCGACGTGGTGGCATACCCCGCACTCGTGGTGCTCGCAATATCGAAGAGGGCCGTGGTGGAGCCAAAGTTGTCTTGGATAGAGAGCTTGGCCCATGGGGATGAGGTACCGATGGCGACATTCACGGCTTTTGTATTGAATCCTCCGAGTACCATACTGTTGGACTGAGAGACTTGCGCGTATGGACCGATGGCAGAGATGTTGGTGAGCGTCGCACCGGTCGAGCCTTGGGCTAGGGTGCGACCTTGGTAGCCGGCGTTCACGCCGAGGAAGAGGTTGTCGTAGCCCGTGGTGTTGCTATAGCCAGACCGATATCCCATTGCAATGGAGGAGGTGCCAGTGGTGTTGTTGAAGAGGGATTCGTTGCCAATCGCGACATTGTACCAGCCAGTAGTATTTAACTTCGCTGCGTTATAACCAAAAGCACTGTTGTATGAGCCCGAGGTGTTCACTGCCATTGACTCAAACCCGAGCACTGAATTGTACCCACCAGTCAGGTTGTACTGCATGGAGTTCACACCAACTACGGTATTCTCACTTCCTGATATATTGTTCTTCAACGCCCCCGCACCAATCGCAGTATTACTTTCTCCTGTCGTATCAGCGAAAAGTGCAGTGTGACCAACTGCAGTATTCAGACCACCCGTGGTATTTGCTTGGAGTGCCCAATATCCAAGTGCAGTGTTGAAGGATGTAATAGAACTCGTACCTGCACCAAGGCCCACATAGGTGCTTTGTCGTGTTGACGATGCGGCAATAAATTTCTGTCCTCCCCAGTAGATGAAGCGGTCAATGCTTGAAGTACCAATAGCGATGTCACCTTCGACGGAGAGCTTCGCAAACGGAGAGGAGGTGCCGATGCCCACGTTGCCATTCGCAAGCACGGTAAAGAGCGACGTGGTGGCATACCCCGCACTCGTGGTGCTGGCAATATCAAAGAGAGCCGTCGTGGAACCGAAGGTGTTTTGGATACTTAACTTGGCCCATGGAGAGGTGGTGCCGATGGCCACATCGACGTTGTAGTGGCCGGTGCCTCCCAAGATAAGTGCATTTGAGCTAGAGACCTGTGCTCCTGCGCCCAGTGTCGTAACATTACGGAGACCCGAGCCCGTGTTGGCACCACCGGTGATTGCGACACCGTTGAGTTCTTCACGGTAGCCCGAGAGGGCGCCAAGGAAGGTGTTGAGGTCGCCGGTGGTGTTGCGGAATCCCGCTGCGTACCCAATGGCGGTGGAGGTGGCGCCGGCATTATTGAGGACGAGAGAATCGTAACCAATGCCAGTATTGTTGTTTCCAGTGGTGTTGTTTAAGAGGGAGGAGTAGCCACTTGCGGTGTTTCGGGAGCCGGTGGTGTTGTTTGAGAGGGAGGAGTAGCCACTTGCGGTGTTTTGGCGGCCGGTGGTGTTGTTGGTGAGGGAGTTGCCGCCACTTGCGGTGTTGTTGGTGCCGGTGGTGTTGTTGGTGAGGGATTGGGAGCCATTTGCGGTGTTGTTGGTGCCGGTGGTGTTGGCGAAGAGCGATTGGTGGCCATTTGCGGTGTTGCTGGAGCCGGTGGTGTTGGAGTAGAGGGAGACGTAACCATTTGCGGTGTTGCTGTATCCCGTGGTGTTGGAGAAAAGGGATCGATAACCATTTGCAGTGTTGTCGGTGCCGGTGGTGTTCCGAGCAAGCGCCTCACTGCCGATAGCGACGTTGAAACTTCCCGTCATGAGGTCAGACGACGACCCATACAGCGCACGGTATCCAATAGCGATGTTGTCCATGGCCGTAGTGGAGATAAATGAGAGTGCCTCTTGTCCGAGTGCCACATTACGTTGCCCACGATACGAGAGGTCTGTTGAGGTCGATCCCCCACCAAGGAAGATATTGGCATCCGTGGTAGTGCCAAAGAGTGCGCGGCCGAGGGTGTCGATAGCGAAGACGACGGAGCCAGTGGAGGAGGCGACGACAAATGGTGAGGATGTACCACGACCGGTGATGGAGAGGGTGGCGTATGGAGAGGAGGTGCCAAGACCAAGGCGCTTGTTGGTGTTGTCGAAGAAGAAGTTGGTGGCGTCTCCTGCGAATGCGGTACCGTTGGCGAATTGGATAGCACCATTGCCTCCTGCAGCAAGTGTTGCGCCACCAGTGGCAAGACACGTGCCGTTGATGGCGAAGCAGCCACCGGTTAAGTTGATGGAGGAGACGCCAGTGGTGGTACCACCTTGGAGTTTTAATTGGTTGGTGATGGCGAGAGTGGAGGAGGTGGCGGCGGTGATGTTGGC
>JAYTEB010000125.1:0-1530 GCA_043735605.1 Candidatus Lloydbacteria bacterium
GCTTCAGCCGCTCGGGCAGAAGGTACGCCAGCAGGAACGTGGCAAGTGACCGTTGGTGGATTCAGCTACCACACACCACGCAGTGGAGGGGAGAATGAATTCAATTACGGTCTCGGTGTCGAGCACCAACTCACCGCGAGTATTGCACTACAGGTGGGTATGTACATGAATACTCTTAAAAGTATCTCGCACTACGGGCTTGTGCAGTATCACCCATTTGAGTTTTTGGGTTTTCGGTTCGGCACCTCGGTCGGCGTGGTCGACGGGTACTCCATCGTGAACAATGGTAAATTCATCCCAGTGGTACTGCCTTCATTTTCACGGCAATGGAAACACGTTGGTATTAATGGTGTTTTTGTACCACCCATCGACGGTGGTCAAGGGATACTCTTTGTGGGGTTCAAGTTTCCGTTCTAGGGAAGTGTTTTGGTGCAGCGTTTTACGTAGGGGCCGCCTAGCAGAGCACATGCAGGCGGTTTTTTCGTGCATAATGTGTATTATTTGCGCTATACTATAGAGAGCATGCGTCGCACCATTCAATCAGCAGTCATCCCATTTTACGTTGTCGTAGCTATTGTGCTCGGTTTTTCTATTTTCGGCGCACCATCGCTTTTTGCACAAGTATCAGGGGACGGCATACCCCCAAAACTTTCAAACATAAAGATCGAGAGCTTCACTGCCACGTCAGCCGTCATTTCTTGGGAGACGGATGAAGATGCTGATTCTGAAGTAAACTACGGTTTGACAAAAGAGTATGGAGTAATGCGTGATGCGCTTCCGAATAAAAAAAAGCACCGCATCCTTATCGACGATCTGGAGCCGTCGATGTTTTATCACATTCGCATAGGGTCTGCAGACTACGGGGGCAACCAAGCACTCTCGGGTGACTATGGTTTGACCACAAAGGGGGTTGTGAATATTAAAGAGATAGATAAAATCCCCCCAGAGGAGCGTGCAGTAGTGGAGCGGGCAGTGGCTGCCGTGCGCGAGCTGAAAACATATGAAGGCTTGAAGGTGGTCATAGACGAGCTTGGTGAGACGGCAAAAAAAGTCCTCGAGGCACCGCGCATTATTGGTAGTCCTGGAGTGAAGGAGGTGGGGAGTGACTACGCCGTGGTGACATGGGCTACCGATCAGGACGCTGGATCGGTCGTCCGTTTTGCGCGTGATTCGGACTATCGTACGGGGGAAGAGGACCCTTACAAAACAGAATCAGGGGACGCAGGTGAGCGCACTAAAGACCATTCAGTGCGAATAAATGGACTTTCTCCAGGTACGCTCTATCACTTCCAAGTAGTCTCTGAGGCGGACTTCGGGCTCTCTGGGCAGTCCCGTGACGATACGTTCATTACTAAAGCGCAGCTTCCGAGTATTCTGAATTTCCGCATCATTAAAGTCGAGGCAGATTCCGCGACAGTCGCTTGGCGTACATCGATTCCCGCTGCGGGCATCGTCGAATATACAAATACAAAAACAAAAGAGGTGAAGTCTGCGGGCTCTCCAGTTTTCTCTCTTTCTCATCAAGTCAAG
>JAYTEB010000126.1:0-3685 GCA_043735605.1 Candidatus Lloydbacteria bacterium
AAAAGTCGCCAACCGCCTTCTCGTATTCGGCGAGCGCATTTTTGTCATTAAAGTTAAAAACACCAGTTTTTGTATATCCGAGCATGATGGCCTCAGCAAGTGCTTTTTTGTAGGGTTCCATCACCTCATTACTGTCACCAAATATATCGAGGCTTCGTATGGACTGATTTACTTCTAGGTCTTCAGCGGGGAGCACTTGCATTTTTCCTTCGCAACCAAGCAAGGTGGCGGCACCAAGCTTGGTTAATACTTCATTGTTCTGGGTATTTATGCCGTAGGATGTAGGAGTCTGGAGATAACCGCGTACCGTAGTATTAAAAAATCCGTTCAACGCAAAGAGTTTCTCATTCTTACTCTCGTCACTCGGTGCGTTGTTGCGTTTTTCTGTGCATGCTTTTTGAATGAGCGTCAGCACGTCATCTGGTTCGTCTGTGTGACCTTCGTTAAAGACTGTGGTCACCCCATTCTGCCTTAGCTCACTCAGCACATCATAAACTTTTGTCTGACTTTTTGTGATAGCCACTGGAGCCAGTACAGCCTCTTCCGTCATTTGCCCGTGCATTTGTGCGACATGAATTACCCATTTGCTAGCCCCTGGGGTGGTTATTGAGTGATCGATTCGTATGCCATACTTTTGTGCGAGTTCCTCAAGTTTCAGCCCCGTGTCTTTTTCGAATCTCAGGACATGCTCTTTGGGAATTGTTATGGTTTCTTGTCCCGCCAGTGTCGTCTCTGGTGCAGCAAGCATGCTTGCAGAAAGTGCGCCCAAAAGAATAGCCTTACTAATTTCAGGAAAGCCCGCTTCTGCTATGGCTTCGCAAACCGTCTCGGGCATTGCTTGTAATGCATCCTCCGCCTGGCAGATGGCATTTGCACTTCGGAGTGTTTCGATCATCGGTTGAAATTGCTCAGCCTTGAGGTTCACAAGCTCACTATCGCTGGTAATTGCTATTGGTGGTTCTTGTTCCTGCTGAGCATAATTTCCCATCTCCGAATGTTCATTCATATGGGAATCATAACGGACTACAGCAAAAATACAATTGTACTCAGAATGGGCGTCAATCCTTCTATTCCTGCCGGCTTGACGCGGGGGTTGCTGCTCACTCTTTGAGGTATAAAAAAGCCGCTCAATGAGCGGCTGGGTTTCGAACGAAAGAACTCGAGAAGCCTTACGAACCTTGGGGTCTTTCGGTGACGCGGATTTCGACTTTGGCGTTTGCGGCCACAATGGTGGCTGCAGTGGCTGGTACGCCATTGACACTGACGGTGCGATTCTTGAGGTCGAGCTGGAGCGTCTTGGCCATTTCACCGACTGTCGTTGCTGTCATCGGTACCTCGACTTGCGATGTCGCGGTTTTGCCTTTCAGCGGGACCTGGCTTAGCATCACCGTCATCGTACTTTGTTTTCCCATTTTAATTACTCCTGTTTGGGGTGGATGAATACGTCGGAGCCGAGTTGCTCCAATCGCATGAATTCTGTTCTACCAGACTGCCAGAAGTCTGACAAGGTCTCGACAGCAATGGACGCAGCGCGTGAGGCAACGAAGATGATGCTGTGCTCACCACACATTTGCCGTGCAGCCTCGGTGGTCGTGTAGGAAAGGAAGGCTTCGTAGTGCAGAATGTCTTCTGGCTTGCATGGCCGCGTTGCAAATACTTGCACAAATCGCTTTGCGGTACGCGTATCGACGAGTATGTCGACGAAAAGTTTTTTCCTCACCGCAGCCCAGATACACTTACGCGCCTCCATGGTGTCGACGCATGCAATGACGCTGCCCCGGAGCGGCTCACCCGCATATTTTTGCTGCATTACGGTAATACGTACGCCAGTGTCGCGCTCGATGATTCTGCGTAGCCGCTCTACCTTGAAGTACCCGACGTCGCCTTGCCCATAGAGTGATGGCCCGACGTTGTGTGAGTCGACGGAGTCGTCGTCCCACACGGTGATTTCGGAGGCACCAATGCGCGCGAGCTGGTTTACCACGAGGCTGCCGACTGATCCTGCGCCTATTACGTGCACCGCCCTAGCAGTCTTTGGGTTAAACAAGTTTTGCTGTTGGGAAAAGTTTAGTTCAGGTTTTTCACTCACTGTGCTGCTCCTTCAGAGGTGTTGTCTATTGGCCATTCCTCGACGTGGTTGTGTATGACGAGCTCAGGTGTGTATCCTTCCGTGAGCCATGTGAGGACATATTCGAGCGCGTCACCGTATTCATATGCTGCGACCGCCTCGCGGATCGTGGCGGTCGCATTTCCAAAGCACGGTCCAATCCAAGCACTTATGTGCGGATGCGGAACGCCCTTCGGGTGGCATGACTCACTGCACCAGATAACGATCTCTCCAGTCATATTGAAGCGAATCATAAACCTACCAATGCGGCGCCGTACGCCATCGTGGGTAATATAAATAATCCGTGTTGCTACTTCAAGTCCACATTTCTCAATTATCTGCATACCACTCACGAGCGGGTGGGCACACATACGTTCATGGTCCGCTAGCAAATGTGTGCGTAGGGGCTTTCCATAGAATTCGTCACGAACAAGGAGCTTGTGCATGCGCCTGAGACCCGACAGGCTCTCCAGTTTCTGTCGCAGCTCATCCTCTGCTTCTCTGATTGCGTCCATTTTTTTGGCAATCTTTTTCTCAAGCTCAGCGAGAGTGCCTGCTGCAAGAGTGTCGATAAGGGCCATGACATCCTCAATGCTGCACAGCCCGTCTTCCCCTCCACCTATTTCCACAAATTCGTACGCCTCGCGCGAGAGTATGTGGTTGAATACGAGTGCAAGCGTCTTGCGAAAGATCGTACGCATTTTTTCTTTCCCCACTTCGACCATCTTGAGTGGGTTAAACAGAAGGTAGATGTTGTTTCCGACGATTTGCGCAACGGCGTTTTTTCCGTCAGTGAGCACTTTGCCGCGACCCCGCGCTTCCACCAGTACGCCGTAACATCCAACCGAAGTCAGTACGTCGACCCCAAAAAACTCTTGCGGGTAATGCATACACACGTCATTCATGGGGACCATGGAGAGAAAGAGATGAAAGACCTCTCCCTCGACTGGTAATGGCTCATGAAAGAGCGATGGTGTCGGCGGGTGCAGCAGAATGTGCACACCACCCGCACATGTTGCATATGGCGTGATGTCTGCGAGTATGCTCGCGATGGTGCACCCATCTAGCTTTTCGTCGTGATCTTCTGTGGATAGTAGTGGAGCAAGCGCAGCCCCTCCTACCTTATGAGTGATGAGTGGGTACATGGTATTACCGATGCGACATTCACCAAAAACAGTATCCGCTGATTTCCTCGTCTTTTTCTGAACTACCTCGACGTTGGATGTGGAGAAGAGCTGTACGCGTAGTCGCAGTTCTTCTCCGAAGATGGCAACAGTCGCATCACTTACATCGGCCAACTTGACGTCACCGAGTTCCATAGCGATCGTTGCCTGTGAGGCGAGGGCAGCGTATGTGATTTTTTGTGCACCTCGGTGCTCTCCAGTCTTTGTGGGTTTTTTAGGCATAGAGCCCTCCGGTAAATTTCAATGTGCAAAATGCTTAGCTCACTCTGCATTATTTTATGAAAAAGTCAACAAATCCCATGGTACATTCAACTTCGAAGTGCAACACCCCATACTTCTAATGGGGTTCTCCATCCCAGTCGTTTCCGTGGTCGCGTATTGATTGCATACTCCA